>NZ_JBSHAQ010000070.1:0-45794 GCF_053611585.1 Streptomyces sp. NPDC054794
GCGGCCGCCTCCGCGGGCGCGGCGGGGGCGGGGGGCGCGGGGGTCCCCTCCCGGGCCGGCCGCCGGGGCCCCCCGCCCGCCCGGGGGGTGGTTTTCACCGCTGGCGGGCGCCCCCCCCTGCCCCGGCCCCCCCCTCACTCCGTTCAAGCGGTCGCTCAGGACGCCGCGCTGCGCAGGCCCTGCAGGTCGATCTGTTCCGTCTCGTCGTGGGCCGTCAGGTCGATGACCTGGCCGACGGCGCGCGACTCCTCGTCGGCGGGCTTGAACTCGGCCTCGGACTCGGCCTTGTGCAGGGCGAGCGCCTCCTGGCCGACCACGTCGGCGAGGTCCTCGTTCTGCACGGCGTCGAGCGCGGCCGACGGCTCTTCCTTCTGCGTGCCGAAGAAGTCGAACCCGCCCTCGACCACCGGGCGCCGCACGGGCGCGGCCGGTACGACGGCCACCGCGGTCGGCACCGTGAAGTGCCCCGTCGGCTGCTGCGCGGGCGCGGCGGCCGGGGCCGACGCCGTCGGGATGTCGGCGGCCGCGTGCTCGTGCCCGTCGACCGCCTCGGGCTGCCCCTGCGCCTCGTCCTCCTGGCCGGAGTCCGCGGCGGCGGAGCCCTCGGCGGACTCCTGACCGGCCGGCTCGGCGGACGGAGCGGACCGACCGGGCTCCTCCACCGCGGCGGACGCCTCGTTCACGGGGTCTCCGGCGCCCTCTCCTTTGGCGGCCGCGTCACCCTCGTCGACGACCTTGCCACCCTCGTCGACGGCCGTGTTCTCGGCGTTCCCGTCGTTCCCGTCGTTCCCGTCGTTCCCGTCGTTCCCGTCGAACCGGGACAGCGCCGCCTGGGCCCGCAGGAAGAGCCGGGAACCCTCCGGCGAGAACACGTCGGGAACAGCGGGCTGCTCCTCGGCGGACTCGGCGGACTCGTCAGCCGCGGTGGCACCGGTCTCGCCGGCTTCGGCCGCGTCGACCGCACCGGCCGCATCCGTCGCCTCGGCCTCGGCCGCACCCGTCGCCTCGGCGTCGCCCGTCTCGGCGTCGGCCGCGGCAGCCACAGCCCCGGCCTCCGTCGGCTCCGCGCGCCGCGGCGCGGGCGGCAGCGCGCGGGAGGGCGTGGTCGCCTCTATCTCCAGCAGCCGGCGGCCCTCCAGGGCGCTCGCGCGCTCGGTCTCCGCCGTGGCGTAGCGGCGCAGCAGGGCGGCGTGCTCGTTGCGCAGCCCCGCGAGCTCCGCCCGCTTGGCGCGCAGCCGCTGCTCCAGCTTGCCGCGCAGCTCGCGCGACTCCTCCAGGTCGGTCTCCAGCTCGGCGACCCGCTCCTCGTACCGCCACTCGTCGCTCGCCCGCGCGCGCGTGAGGTCGGCGACGTGCTTGCCGGCCTGGGTGTCCCAGCGGCGCATGACGACCGCGCCGATGACCGCCGTCGCCGCGGCGGCCGCGGCCAGGGAGCGCAGCACCGTCTGTTCCGAGAACACCCAGGGGCCCAGGGCGCAGACGAGCGATACGCCTGCGATCGCCGAAGGCGGCAACAGCCTGTGCAGAGGCGGGGAATGGCGGTGACGTCCACGTGGCATGGCCAGAAACTTACCGCGCGTAGGCGAATCGTGGTGCCCCGCCTCGTAAAAACACAGCCATACCGATGCCTACAGACGGCACCAGGAAGATCAGGAACGATCACCAGGCACCGAATTGCGCACGATCGCTTTCAGCGGTCGCTCAGCCGGCCGCTGATCCACTGCAGCGTCCCCGGGATCTCCCGCCGCCAGGTGTTGAAGTTGTGACCGCCGCTCTCCAGGATGATCGACGAGATCCGGGTCAGGTTCGTGGCCCGCACCCGCTCTATGAATTTGAGCGTGTCCTTGTAGTTGGACTCGCCGATCTTGCTGCTGCTGACGAGCAGTGAGGTGTCGGGCGCGGGCTGGTGCTTCAGGTACCACCACAGGTCGGAACGATTCCGCAGGGCCTTGTCGCCCCGGAAGAGATCACCGGTCGTGGCGTCGATCGGCGCCTTGTAGTACGGCGACAGGCCCGCGCCGGCCGCGTACACGTCCGGGTGGTGCATGGCGAGCTTCAGCGCGCAGTAGCCGCCGGTGGAGTCGCCGATAATGCCCCAACTGCCCGGTTTCTTACCCACCCTGTAGTGGGCCAGTACGGCATCGGGCAGGTCCTTGGCGAAGAACGTCTCGGTCTGCGGGCCGCCCGGGACGTCCACGCACTCCGTGTCGCGCGGCGGCGCCACCGTCGGCCGCATCATCACCAGGATCATCGGCTGCATGCGTCCGTCCTTGGCCAGTTCGCCGGCCGTACGCGGATAGTGCAGTTTGTCCACCAGGGCCTTGGCCGTACCGGGGTAGCCGGTGAGGACGACGGCCGCGGGGAACGTACGCGCGCGGTACCGGGGCTGGAAGTACTCCGGCGGCAGGTACACGTACGCGGGCGTGGCGATATGGGTCGTACGACCCACGATGTCGACCTTCTGGATCTGCCCGGTCGCCGACGGACGCGATCCGCGCAGCCCCTGCACCGGCCCGGCGGCCATCACCTGGAGCGGGCCGCCCGCGCCGAGGCGAGCCGTGTGGTCGACGACGACCCCCTGGTCCGTCTCCTTGCCGAACAGGTCCGCCCAGCTCGCGTAGAAGCCGAAGGCCTGGTTGACACCGATACCCAGGCAGAGGAAGAGCGCCAGCTGGGTGGCCAGGAGGAGCCCCACGCGCCCGCTGACGGCCCGCCAGTTCCGCCGGGCCAGCCGCGGCCACAGCCACACCGTGCCGACGAAGAGGAGCACGGCGAGAACGACCGCCAGCATCAGCATCTTGTTGCTCGTGAGACCCATGAGCTGTTCCCGCCTGCGCTTTCCGCCAGGGGCTCGCCGACGCTTCGTGGCGAAGGCTTGCCCCGGGCTTTCCTTGGGCTTTGACCCTGCTTTCCGGTGGGGAGTGAACCTCTCTCCCCGAGACACCGTCCTAGAGGGCGCAATGTCGTCGGATGCCCGAATAGGCACCGGACTCAAGGTCTCTCGCAGAACTACGGGATGCGATGTCTGTCAGGATAGATGGGGAAATGTCGGGCGAGGTTCCGAGCCGATCAAGCGTGGCGCGGCGCGTATTTCACGGACCGCGCCCCGAGGCCGTCCCTGCCGTCATAGGCAGGGCGTGCGCCCTTGTGGGCGTCCTGGACATTGCCGCGGGTGTGTTCCCGCGCTTCCGTCACAGCCGTATGCACGCCCTGGCCGAGGTGCTGCCGGGCGCGCTCGGCCCGTTCGCCGCGGCGCTCGCGCTCAGCACCGGCGTGCTGTTGCTGCTGCTCGCGCACGGGCTCAAGCGGCGCAAGCGCCGGGCCTGGCGGGCCGCCGTGGTGCTCCTGCCGGCCGGCGCGATGTCGCAGTTCGCGTACCGGCACTCCGTCATCGGCGTGCTCATCTCCGTGGCGCTGCTCCTGCCGCTGCTGCGCCACCGCGACGAGTTCTCGGCCCTGCCCGACCCGCGCAGCCGGTGGCGGGCGCTCGCCAACTTCGTCCTCATGGCCGCCGGTTCCCTCGTGCTCGGACTGCTCATCGTCAGCGTCCACCCGAACCGCACGATCGGCGACCCGAGCGTGGCCGATCGCCTGACCCACGTCATCTACGGCCTGTTCGGCTTCGAGGGCCCGATGAACTACGAGGGCAACACGTCCTGGACGGTCGCCTTCTCCCTCGGCGCGCTCGGCTGGCTCACCGCGGTGACCACCATCTACCTGGCCTTCCGCCCCGAACACCCGGCCGCGCGGCTGACCGAGGAGGACGAGGTCCGGCTGCGGGCGCTCCTGGAGAAGCACGGCCGCCGCGACTCCCTCGGCCACTTCGCGCTGCGCCGGGACAAGGCCGTGGTCTTCTCGCCCAGCGGCAAGGCGGCGGTGACCTACCGCGTCGTGTCCGGCGTGATGCTCGCCAGTGGCGACCCGATCGGCGACGTCGAGGCCTGGCCCGGCGCCATCGAGCGGTTCATGGACGAGGCCAAGGCGCACTCCTGGACGCCCGCCGTCATGGGCTGTTCGGAGACGGGCGGCGAGGTGTGGACCCGCGAGACCGGTCTGGACGCCTTGGAACTGGGCGACGAGGCGGTGGTGGACGTCGCGGATTTCTCGCTCGCCGGACGCGCGATGCGCAACGTGCGCCAGATGGTCAAGCGCATCGAGCGGGCCGGCTACGAAACCCGGGTACGGCGCATCCGTGACGTGGGCGAGGCCGAGCTGGAGCGCATCCGGCAGGCCGCGGAGGACTGGCGCGGCACCGACACCGAACGCGGTTTCTCCATGGCCCTGGGCCGCATCGGCGACCCGTCCGACGGGGACTGCCTGATCGCCACCGCCCACAAGGCGGACGAGCAGCCCGGCCCCTACGGCGACCTGAAGGCGATCCTGCACTTCGTGCCCTGGGGCACGGACGGCGCCTCCCTGGACCTGATGCGCCGCGACCGCTCGGCCGACCCCGGCATGAACGAACTGCTCATCGTGGCGGCCCTGCAGGCGGCTCCGAAGCTCGGCGTCAGCCGGGTCTCGCTCAACTTCGCGATGTTCCGCTCGGCCCTGGCACGCGGCGAGAAGATCGGCGCGGGCCCGGTGCTGCGCGCCTGGCGCGGACTGCTGGTGTTCCTCTCGCGCTGGTTCCAGATCGAGTCCCTGTACAAGTTCAACGCCAAGTTCCAGCCCCGCTGGGAGCCGCGGTTCGTCGTCTACCGGGCCTCCGGCGACCTGCCCCGCATCGGCCTCGCCGCCATGCAGGCGGAGGGCTTCGTGAACCTCGCGCTGCCGCTGCCGCGCTTCCTGCGCCGCCGCTCGGCCGCCGCCCGCCCGTGCTCCCACCGGCTCGCGGAACACGACGTGCGGGACGTCAGGGCGGCGTGATCCCGGACCGGCCCGAGCGCGAGCCCCGACCTCTCCTGCCCCGGGGCTTGGGCTCGGGCCACCGGAACGTGCGGCCCCGCCCGGGGCCTACGCTGAACGTATGAGCAACCAGAGCGGGCGCGGCCGAGTCACGGGCCTTCCGGCATGGGACCGCTGCGCGGTCATGGGGGTCGTGAACGTCACCCCCGACTCCTTCTCCGACGGCGGCCGCTTCTTCGACACGACCGCCGCCGTCAAGCACGGCCTCGAACTGGTCGCCGAGGGCGCCGACCTGGTCGACGTCGGCGGCGAGTCCACCCGCCCGGGTGCCACCCGCGTCGACGAAGCCGAGGAACTGCGGCGGGTCATCCCCGTCGTCCGCGGCCTCGCCTCCGAGGGCGTCGTCGTCTCCGTCGACACCGTGCGCGCCTCGGTCGCCGCGCAGGCCCTCGCGGCCGGCGCCGCCCTCGTCAACGACGTCAGCGGCGGCCTCGCCGACCCCGCGATGATCCCGGTGGTCGCCGAGTCGGGCGCCCCCTTCGTCGTCATGCACTGGCGCGGGTTCATGGACGGCGGCAACGTCCACGGGGTGTACGAGGACGCCGTCGCCGAGGTCGTCGACGAGCTGCACGCGCGCGTGGAGGCCGTTCTGGCGGGCGGCATCGCCCCCGACCGCATCGTCGTCGACCCCGGCCTCGGCTTCTCCAAGGAGGCCGAGCACGACCTGGCCCTGCTCGCCCACCTGGACCGCCTGACCGCCCTGGGCCACCCGTTCCTGGTCGCCGCGTCCCGCAAGCGTTTCCTCGGCCGCGTCCTGGCCGGACCGGAGGGGGAGCCCCCGCCGGCCCGGGAGCGCGACGCCGCCACGGCCGCCGTCTCCGCGCTCGCCGCACAGGCCGGCGCCTGGGCGGTACGCGTCCACGAGGTGCGCGCGACGGCGGACGCCGTGCGGGTCGCGCGCGCCGTGGAAGGCGCGCGCACGGAAGGGAACACGCCCGGCGCGAGTGGAGAAGGAACCCGGTGAGCGCCCCCCATACCGACGTCGAACAGGTCGAACTCGCCAATACCGCCTTCTACGAGGCGATGGAGCGCGGCGACTTCGAGGAACTGTCCTCGCTCTGGCTCACCCCCGCCGACCTGGGCGTCGACGAGGAGTACCACGACCCGGCGGATGCCGGCGTGATCTCCTGCGTGCACCCGGGCTGGCCGGTGCTCACCGGGCGCGGCGAGGTCCTGCGGTCATACGCGCTGATCATGGCGAACACCGACTACATCCAGTTCTTCCTCACCGACGTCCATGTCTCCGTCACCGGCGACACCGCCCTGGTGACCTGCACCGAGAACATCCTCAGCGGGGGTCCCGCGCCCGCGGAGGGCGCGGAGCTCGGCCCGCTCGTCGGGCAGCTCGTCGTCGCCACGAACGTCTTCCGGCGCACCCCCGACGGCTGGAAGCTCTGGTCCCACCACGCCTCCCCGGTTATGGCCGAAAACGATGAGGACGAGGACGAGGACACCTCTGCCTGAGTGGGTAGGCGCCCCGCAGGGACCAAGGAGTGGTTGGAATCACCTACCCCCGGGTATGTGCGGCTACCACCCCATGAGCCGCCGGGTTCCCCAGGGGAAACACGTGATGAACCCTCCCGACCCCCGCCCGGGCCCGCGCTCTCATGGCCTGGTTTTGTCAGTGCCCGCAGGTAGATTCGTCTGAGGCCGGTGTGCCGCCCGCACTCGGTACGAACCGGCCGTTACCGACGATTGCAGGAGTGATTCGCGTGGATCGTGTCGCGCTGCGTGGCCTCAAGGCCCGCGGGCACCACGGTGTCTTCCCCAAGGAGCGCGAGGGGGGCCAGACCTTCCTCGTGGACCTCGTCCTTGGCCTGGACACCCGGCCGGCCGCGGCGGACGACGACCTGGCGAAGACCGTGCACTACGGCATCGTGGCCGAGGAAGTCGTGGCCGTGGTCGAGGGCGAGCCGGTGAACCTCATCGAGACGCTCGCCGAGCGGATCGCCCAGGCCTGTCTGAAGCACGAGGGGGTCCAGGAGGTCGAGGTCGTCGTCCACAAACCGGACGCTCCGATCACGGTCCCCTTCGACGACGTGACCGTCACCATCACCCGGAGCCGAGTATGACCGCATCCTTCACGCAGGGTCCCAGCGACCCGACCGTCCAGCCGGTGCCCGCCTCCGTCGTCGAGCAGGTCGACGCCGCCGACACGACACTCAGCAACCCGAAATGGGCCGTGATCTCCCTCGGCTCCAACCTCGGCAACCGCCTGGAGACGCTCCAGGGCGCCGTCGACGCCCTGGAGGACACCCCGGGCGTGCGCATCAAGGGCGTCTCACCGGTGTACGAGACGGAGCCGTGGGGCGTCGAGCCCGGCAGCCAGCCCTCGTACTTCAACGCGGTCGTGGTCCTGAAGACCACCCTGCCCCCGTCCTCCCTGCTGGAGCGCGCGCACGCGGTCGAGGAGGCCTTCAACCGGGTACGGGACGAGCGCTGGGGCCCGCGCACCCTCGACGTCGACATCGTCGCGTACGCCGACGTCGTCTCCGCTGACCCGCATCTGACCCTGCCCCACCCGCGCGCCCACGAGCGCGCCTTCGTGCTGGCGCCCTGGTACGACGTGGACCCCGACGCCCATCTGCCCGGCCGCGGCGCGGTCGGCGACCTTCTCGCGGCCCTCACCCGGCACGGCGTGGAAGCCCGCGCGGACCTGGAACTCCGCCTGCCCGAGTAGTCGTTAAGGTCAAGGGCCGAGACGAACGCACGGTCCGGCCACACGTACTGCGGGGGAGCTGAAGGAACACCGTGAGAGAGCTGCGCATCAGGGTGCTGGTCGGCGTGTTCGTCGTCGCCGGGGTGCTGTCCTGGGCGGGCGCCCGCCTGTGGAACTCGGTGGGCACACTGCCCAGTGTTCCGCTGGCCGCCCCCATCGTCCTCGCCCTGATCGCCGTGGTGCTCCTGTCCACGGCGCTCTCGATTCGCAACCGTCTCAAGGCCCAGCGCGAGCGCCGCCCCGGCGCCAAGGGCGTCGACCCGCTCATGGCCGCCCGCGCGGTCGTCTTCGGTCAGGCCAGCGCCCTGGTGGCCGCCCTGGTCGCCGGGATGTACGGCGGCACGGGCGTCTTCCTGCTGGAGCTCCTCGACATGCCCGCCCGCCGCGACCAGGCGATCTACGCCGCCTTCTCGGTCCTGGCCGGCTTCGCCGTCATAGCGGCCGCCATCTTCCTGGAGCGCGTCTGCAAGCTCCCGGAGGACGAGGACCACAACCACACGGGGGCCGAACCGGCGGCGTGATCCGCCGGCGCGTCGGCCCGCCCCGGCGGTCGTTCAGCGCCCCGGCGGGGTCGTTCAGCGCGCCATGATGAGGCTCATCGCCTCGTTCCGCGTCGCGGCGTCGCGCAGCTGGCCGCGCACCGCGGACGTTATGGTCTTCGCGCCCGGCTTGCGGATGCCCCGCATCGACATGCACATGTGCTCGCACTCGACGACCACGATCACGCCGCGGGGCTCCAGGATGTCCATCAGCGAGTCCGCGATCTGCGTGGTGAGTCGTTCCTGCACCTGCGGCCGGCGGGCGTAGACGTCGACGAGCCGGGCCAGCTTGGACAGGCCGGTGATCTTCCCAGTGACGGACGGGATGTAGCCGACGTGGGCGACTCCCCTGAAGGGCACCAGGTGATGCTCACAGGTCGAGTACACCTCGATGTCCTTCACGAGCACCATCTCGTCGTGCCCGAGGTCGAAGGTGGTCGTCAGCACGTCCTCGGGCTGCTGCCACAGTCCCGCGAAGATCTCCTTGTACGCCCGCGCCACCCGCGCCGGCGTCTCCCTCAGGCCCTCGCGGTCCGGGTCCTCGCCGACCGCGATCAGGAGTTCGCGTACGGCGTTCTCGGCGCGCTTCTCGTCGAACTCGCCGATGGTGCCCTCGCCGTCCAGGGTCACGGGGTCGGTCATTGGTGCCTCGTTCCTGTGTCACTTGCCTGCGGACATCCGGAAATGCCGCGTCCCCCAAGGCTAAAACCTTGGGGGACGCGGCATCCATTCCGGGACTGGTGCGGCCCGTGGGCCCCACCAGGAACGGTCAGCTCTCGGAGCGGTCCTCCGGGGTCTGCTCCGTCACCGGGGCGGACTCGGCCGCCGTGGACTTCGCGGTGCTGATCGCCGGCGTCGAGCCGTTCGCCCCGTTGGTCAGTGCCAGCTCCTTCGGGGAGAGCACCGGCGGGCGGGTGGACGGCGTACGCCGGGAGGAGCCGGTCCACGCGGGCCGTGCGGGCCGCTTGTGGATCGCCGCGAAGATCTCGGCGATCTCCTCCTTGCCGAGCGTCTCCTTCTCCAGCAGGGCCAGGACGAGGTTGTCGAGGACGTCGCGGTTCTCGACCAGGATCTCCCAGGCCTCGTTGTGCGCGTTCTCGATGAGCTTCTTGACTTCCTCGTCCACCAGCGCGGCGACCTCTTCCGAGTAGTCACGCTGGTGAGCCATCTCACGTCCGAGGAACGGCTCGGTGTTGTCGCCGCCGAACTTGATGGCGCCGAGACGCTCGGTCATGCCGTACTGGGTGACCATCGCGCGGGCCGTGGTGGTGGCCTTCTCGATGTCGTTCGCGGCGCCCGTGGTCGGGTCGTGGAAGACCAGTTCCTCGGCCGCGCGGCCGCCCAGCATGTAGGCCAGCTGGTCGAGCATCTCGTTGCGGGTGGTCGAGTACTTGTCCTCGTCCGGGAGCACCATCGTGTAGCCGAGGGCGCGGCCGCGGGACAGGATCGTGATCTTGTGGACCGGATCGGAGTTCGGCGAGGCCGCCGCGACCAGGGCGTGACCGCCCTCGTGGTACGCGGTGATCTTCTTCTCCTTGTCCGACATGATCCGGGTCCGCTTCTGCGGGCCCGCGACCACACGGTCGATCGCCTCGTCCAGCATGGAGTTGTCGATCAGCTTCTTGTCGCTGCGCGCCGTGAGCAGGGCGGCCTCGTTGAGGACGTTGCTCAGGTCGGCACCGGTGAAGCCCGGGGTACGGCGAGCGACCGCAGACAGGTCGACGTCGGGAGCGACCGGCTTGCCCTTCTGGTGGACCTTGAGGATCTCCAGACGGCCCTGCAAATCCGGCGGGTCGACCGCGATCTGGCGGTCGAAGCGGCCGGGGCGCAGGAGGGCCGGGTCGAGGATGTCGGGCCGGTTCGTCGCGGCGATGAGGATCACGCCGCCCTTGACGTCGAAGCCGTCCATCTCGACGAGCAGCTGGTTCAGCGTCTGCTCGCGCTCGTCGTGACCACCGCCGAGGCCGGCGCCGCGGTGGCGGCCGACCGCGTCGATCTCGTCGACGAAGACGATCGCCGGGGCGTTCGCCTTGGCCTGCTCGAACAGGTCACGGACTCGGGAGGCACCGACGCCGACGAACATCTCGACGAAGTCGGAACCGGAGATCGAGTAGAAGGGGACCCCGGCCTCGCCGGCCACGGCACGCGCGAGCAGCGTCTTGCCGGTACCCGGACGGCCGTACAGGAGCACGCCCTTGGGGATCTTGGCGCCGACGGCCTGGAACTTCGCCGGCTCCTGCAGGAACTCCTTGATCTCCTGGAGTTCCTCGACCGCCTCGTCACAGCCCGCGACGTCCGAGAAGGTCGTCTTCGGGGTGTCCTTGGTGATGAGCTTCGCCTTCGACTTGCCGAAGTTCATGACCCGGGAGCCGCCGCCCTGCATCTGATTCATCAGGAACAGGAAGACGACCACGATGAGGACAAAGGGGAGCAGCGAGAGCAGAACGCCGACGAACGGGTTCTGCTTGGACGGCGCGACCGTGTAGCCGTCCGGGATCTGCTTGTCCTGGTACTTGTTCTGCAGCGTCGTGGCCAGGGCCACGCCCTGGTCGCCGATGTAGCTCGCCTGGATCTTCGAGCTGCCCTCGACCTTGACGCCGTCCTTGAGCGTGACCTTGACGGTCTGCTCGTCACCGGTGGTGAGCTTGGCCGACTCGACCTTGTTGTCGTTGATCGCCGCCACGACCTGGCCGGTGTCCACCGTCTTGTAGCCGCCGGACGAGCCGACGACCTGCATCAACACGACCACGGCAAGGACGGCCAGCACGATCCACATGACCGGCCCACGGAAGTATCGCTTCACGTCCATCCATACGGAGCGGTGCCGCCCCGTCCCTCCTGCCATAGTGAGTTTGATAAGACAGTTCTTCTGACGGTACCCCAGCATTGTCACCCGAAGCCGCGCGAAGCCGCTCGGACGGCTGGCATTCCCGTCTCTGCATGCTCCAACGGCACGAAACCCGCTGGGGTTCCCGATCGTCTTACGGACTTGGGCCCTTTGGGGCTCAGCCGCCGTAGACGTGAGGCGCGAGCGTACCGACGAACGGGAGGTTGCGGTACTTCTCGGCGTAGTCGAGGCCGTAGCCCACGACGAACTCGTTGGGGATGTCGAAGCCGACCCACTCCACGTCGATGGCGACCTTGGCGGCGTCGGGCTTGCGCAGCAGCGTGCACACCTTCAGCGAGGCGGGCTCGCGCGAGCCGAGGTTGTTGATCAGCCAGGACAGGGTCAGGCCGGAGTCGATGATGTCCTCGACGATCAGGACGTGCTTGCCCTTGATGTCGGTGTCGAGGTCCTTGAGGATCCGCACGACACCGGAGGACTGGGTGCCCGCGCCGTACGAGGACACGGCCATCCAGTCCATCGTGACGGGGGTGGACAGCGCCCGGGCAAGGTCGGCCATGACCATCACCGCGCCCTTGAGCACGCCGACGATCAGCAGGTCCTTGCCCTCGTACTCCGCGTCGATCTTCGCGGCCAGCTCGGCCAGCTTCGCGTCGATCTCTTCCTTGGTGATGAGCACCCGCTGGAGGTCGGCACCCATGTCTTTCGCGTCCACCCGCATCACTTTCGGTCGTCCCACCGGCCCGCCGGTCCCGTCCCCTAAGGGAGATCCGGCGCCTCCCCCGGGGGGAGGGATTCAGCCTTGCCGAATCACCAGTCTGCCACCCTGTCGCTGGGCGACGACTTTGCCCGGGAGATTGATGGCCCCCTGGCCACGCCAACCGGTGATCAGCCGGTCGAGTTCCTCGATGTGGCGGGCGAACAGCGAACCGGCCGGAGCGCCCGCCTCGATGGCGGCGCGGCGCAGGATGCGACGGCGCACCGCGGGCGGCAGCGCGAAGAGCTTGGAGCACTCCAGGAGTCCGGTGGCGTCACGGACGGCGGTCTCGGCCTGACTGGCCCAGGCGTCGAGGGCGTCGGCGTCGTCGCGGGAGAGCTGGGCCGTACGGGCGAGTGCCTCGACGACGCCCTTGCCGAGGGCCTTCTCCAGGGCGGGCAGGCCCTCGTGGCGCAGCCGGGAGCGCGTGTACGCCGGGTCGGCGTTGTGCGGGTCGTCCCAGACCGGCAGGGACTGGACCATGCAGGCCTTGCGGGCGGTCTGCCGGTCGAGCTGGAGGAAGGGGCGGCGGTAACGGCCGCCGGCCCCCGAGACCGCGGCCATTCCGGACAGGGAGCGGATGCCGGAGCCGCGGGCGAGGCCGAGCAGGACGGTTTCGGCCTGGTCGTCGCGGGTGTGACCGAGCAGAATCGCGCGGGCGCCGTGGCGTTCGGCGGCGGCGTCGAGGGCGGCGTAGCGGGCGTCCCGGGCGGCGGCCTCGGGGCCTCCCTCGCGGCCCACGGTGACGGCGATGGACTCGACAGGGTCCAGGCCGAGTTCGCGCAGCCTCAGGACGACTTCGTCGGCGCGCAGGCCGGAGCCGGGCTGGAGGCCGTGGTCGACGGTGATACCGCCGGCGCGGATGCCGAGTTTGGGGGCTTCGAAGGCGAGGGCGGAGGCGAGGGCCATGGAGTCGGCGCCGCCGGAGCACGCCACGAGGACGAGCGGGGACGGGGGGCGCTCGTACGCGCCGTGCGTGCTGTCCGGGGCGGCGTGCGTGCCGACCCGGGAGTTGGGGATCTGTTCGTCGATGAGGTCGTGAAGGACGCGGCGGACCGCCAGGCGTATCGCCGCGACCGCAGGATGGGGACCCATGTCCGGTTCCCTTCATGAAATTGTCGGGGGTGAGCCCGAGCTTCGGTCACTCAGAGTGTGTAGATGGTGACAGAAACGGGCCGTTCCCCGAGCATTGCACGCCTACCCATGGCTCACGGTCCCTCGGACGGGTGATTGGAGGGGCGTTCGCCTGCCGTCGGCCGGATTCGGTTCACGACTTTCCCACGGGGTTCACGACTCCGGCTTGCGGTGCACCCGCGCGATCCAGTCCGCCGGTTTGGCGATCTCCGTCTTGGTCGGCAGGGTGTTCGGAGAGGTCCACACGCGGTTGAAGCCGTCCATGCCGACCTGGTCGACGACCGCGCGCACGAAGCGCTCGCCGTCCCGGTATTGCCGCAGCTTGGCGTCCAGTCCCAGCAGTTTGCGCAGCGCCAGGTCCAGCCGGGAAGCGCCCTTGGCGCGGCGCTGCTGGAACTTCTCGCGGATCTCCGAGACGGTCGGTACGACCTCCGGACCGACCCCGTCCATCACGAAGTCGGCGTGCCCCTCCAGGAGGGACATCACCGCGGTGAGGCGGCCGAGGATCTCGCGCTGGGCCGGGGTCTGCACCAGTTCGACGAACGACCGTCCGCCGTCGTCCTCCTCGCCCTCCGGGCGCCCGCCGGCCAGCGACTGGGCGGCCTCGCGCATACGTTCCAGGACGGTCATCGGGTCGACGTCGGTCTCCGCCAAGAAAGACTGGATTTCACCCTCCAGGTGGTCACGCAGCCACGGCACGGCGGTGAACTGCGTGCGGTGCGTCTCCTCGTGCAGGCACACCCACAGCCGGAAGTCGTGCGGTTCCACGTCGAGTTCGCGCTCCACGTGGACGATGTTCGGCGCGACCAGCAGCAGTCGGCCGCCGCCGTTCTCGCCGGCCGGGAGGTCGCGGGTGGCGGGGGCGAAGGTCTCGTACTGGCCGAGGACACGGGAGGCCAGGAAGGACAGCAGCATGCCCAGTTCGACGCCGGTGACCTTGCCGCCGACGGCGCCGAGGACCGCACCGGCGGGGGTGCCGCCGCGCCGCTCCTGCATCTTGTCCAGCAGGGGCTTGAGGATCTCTCGGAAACCGGCCACGTTCGCCCGGACCCAGCCCGGACGGTCGACGACCAGTACAGGCGTGCCGTGGGTGTCCTCGGTGCCCATACGAGTGAAGCCCCGAACGTGTTCCTCCGAGGCTTTCGCGTGCCGCCGCAGTTCCGCGACGACGGCGCGGGCCTCGTCGCGGCTCACCTCGGGGCCCGGCCGCACGAGCCGGCTCGCGGTCGCCACCGCGAGGTTCCAGTCGACCATCCCAGGAGATGCAGCGCCACCGATGCTCGTCATGCGTCAACCGTACGTGAGCCTTCCCACTTGGGGCAGGCCGTGCGAGGTCGGCGAGGCTCGGGGCGACCCGTGGGGCGCCGGGGGATTCCCGTGCAGGCAGGGGTGAGCCGAGGTTCGAGCGGCCCCCGCACCCGCACTCCGCCGGCTACCCGCATCCGCACCCCGCCAGCGCCGTCGCCGTCTTGTCCAGGGCCGTCTGGGCCGCGACCGGATCCGTCGTGTTCGCGGCGAGGAAGGCGAAGGCCAGGAGCCGGCCGTCCCGGTCGACCACCGTGCCCGCCAGCGTGTTCACGCCCGTCAGGGTGCCGGTCTTCGCCCGGACGACGCCCGCCGCGCCGTCCGCGTAGCGGCTGCTGAGGGTGCCGGTGAAGCCGGCCACGGGCAGACCGGTGAGGACGGGCCGCAGGCCGGGGTGGGTGGCGGAGCCGGCCTCGACCAGGAGGGCGGTCAGGAGGTTCGCGGTCAGCCTGTCGTTGCGGTTCAGGCCGCTGCCGTCGTGGAACGACGCGCCCTTCATCGGCAGGCCCAGCTTCTTCAGCTGCGCGGCGATCGCGGCCGCGCCGCCGTCGAAGCTCGTCGGCCGGCCGCTCGCCAGGGCGGTCTGGCGGGCCAGGGCCTCGGCGATGTCGTTGTCGCTGTTGGTCAGCATGCGTTCGACCAGGTCGGACAGGGGCGGCGAGCCGACCGAGGCGAGGGCGGTGGCGCGGCCGGTCGCCTTGGAGGGGCCGGGGTGCGTGGTCTTGATGCCGGCGTCCTTGAGGAACCCGGCGAACTTGCCGGCCGCGTCCGCCGCGGGGTCGGCCACCCGGGTCACCGGCCCGCTGTTCGAGCCGTCGGTGCGGCCCTCGTCGGTCATCAGGGCGCTGACGGGGGAGAGGTTGTCGTTGACGCCGATCGGGTGGAGCACGGGGCCCGTGTACAGGGTGGTGTCGTACGAGAGCGTCACCTGGCGGACGCCGCGCCGCCGAAGGGCCTCGGCCGTGTCCCGCGCCAGGGTGCGCAGGCTCGCCCAGCCCTCCGCCTTGCTGTGGGCGGTGAGCGTCGGGTCGCCGCCGCCGACGAGGACGAGTTCCTTGGTGTCGGGTTCCAGGGCGGTCCGGGTGGTGAGGCGGTGGTCGGCGCCCAGGGCGGACAGCGCGGCGACGGCGGTGGCGATCTTCGTGGTGGAGGCGGGGGTCAGGGCCGTGTCGGCGCCGGTGCCGTACAGCCGGCCGCCACTCGCCACGTCGACGACCGCGGCCGTGTGCGAGCCGCCGAGCGCCGGGTCGTCCAGGAGCGGGTCCAGGACGTTCGCGAGGGCCTTCCCGGTGGGCGCCGACCTGACCTTGTGGGCGGTGCCGCCCAGGCTCGTCAGGACGGACGCGGCGCTCGGGGCGGGCCGGGGCCCGTCGGCCACCTTGTCGGAGTCACCGCCGTGATCTGCGCCACCCGGCCGCTCCAGGGCGACCGCGCGCTCCCGCTCGGCCGTACGCTGACCGTTGGCGTCCCAGGGGCCGGCGGCGGAAACCACTCCGGCGGCCAGTGCCAGCCCGGCGGTGGCGGCGCCCGCGGTGTACTGCCAGGTCTTCAGGGACCGCGGACGAGCGAGGCCCCCTGGCCCCGCGAGCCGGGGTCCCACGGCCCGGGTGATCCGCGCGACCCGCGGTTTCGCGGCCGCCGCGACCCGTGCCAGACGGGGTCGTACGGCGTTCGCGAGCCGCACCACATGCGGTCCCGCGGCTCGCCAAGGCCTCAGCTCTGGCACGACCACCAGCCCCTTTCGCGATCACACACCTGCGTGAGGGACACTTAATCACCAGAACTATGTGCTGATCATGGAGGAGCCACCGGTGGAGTTCGACGTCACGATCGAGATCCCGAAGGGTTCGCGGAACAAGTACGAGGTGGACCACGAGACCGGTCGGATCCGCCTGGACCGTCGCCTCTTCACCTCGACCGCCTACCCGACCGACTACGGCTTCGTCGAGAACACCCTCGGCGAGGACGGCGACCCGCTGGACGCGCTGGTCATCCTGGACGAGCCGACCTTCCCGGGCTGCCTCATCAAGTGCCGTGCGATCGGCATGTTCCGGATGACGGACGAGGCGGGCGGCGACGACAAGCTGCTGTGCGTTCCGGCCACCGACCCGCGGGTGGAGCACCTGCGCGACATCCATCACGTGTCGGAGTTCGACCGCCTGGAGATCCAGCACTTCTTCGAGGTCTACAAGGACCTGGAGCCCGGCAAGTCCGTCGAGGGCGCCAACTGGGTCGGCCGCACCGACGCCGAGATCGAGATCGAGCGGTCCTACAAGCGCTTCAAGGAGCAGGGCGGTCACTGACCTCCGTCCCGAAGGACTCGAGGACGGTCACCACTGCGTCCCGAACGGGCCGCACGCGCACGCGTGCGGCCCGTTCGCATGTCCGCGGTGGGCCCTGCGCATACTGGGGCCTGGGCAAGGTGTCGTTCAGGGAGCGTTGCGGAGTGACGGAGGCGGAGGACCGCAAGCCTCGTTCGGACGAGGCGAGGAGCACGTACGACTCCGAGATCACGTCGGAGTTCGCCGTACCCGAGGGGCTGTCGGTCCCGAGGACGGGCGGTGAGTCCGAGACGACGTCCGAGTTCGCCGTGCCCGAGGGCACGCACACGCCGCAGGCGCCGAGCGTCGAGCCGGAGGGCTCGGCGTTCAGCGTGCCGAGCACCTACAGCACCCGGCAGGCCCCGCCGGCGTTCACCCCGGCGACCGGCATACCGGCCGTCAGCCTGGTCAAGGACGCGCCCTGGCAGGACCGGATGCGCACGATGCTGCGCCTGCCGGTGGCCGAGCGGCCGGCCCCGGAGCCGGTGCAGAGGGGCGAGGAGGAGGGCGGCCCGGCCGTCCCGCGCGTGCTCGACCTGACCCTGCGTATCGGCGAGCTGCTGCTGGCGGGCGGCGAGGGCGCCGAGGACGTCGAGGCCGCGATGTTCGCGGTGTGCCGGTCGTACGGCCTCGACCGCTGCGAGCCGACCGTCACCTTCACGCTGCTGTCGATCTCGCACCAGCCGTCCCTGGTGGACGACCCGGTCACGGCGTCCCGCACGGTGCGCCGGCGCGGCACCGACTACACGCGTCTGGCGGCCGTCTTCCGGCTCGTGGACGACCTGACGGACCCGGAGACCCATGTCTCCCTGGAGGAGGCCTACCGGCGGCTCGTGGAGATCCGCCGCAACCGCCACCCGTACCCCACCTGGGTGCTGACCGCGGCGACCGGACTGCTCGCGGGCGCGGCCTCCATCCTGGTCGGCGGTGACGTGATCGTGTTCGTGGCGGCGGCGCTGGGCGCGATGCTCGGCGACCGGCTGGCCTGGCTGTGCGCGGGGCGCGGGCTGCCGGAGTTCTACCAGTTCACGGTGGCCGCGATGCCGCCCGCCGCGGTCGGCGTGGCGTTCACGCTGGCGCACGTCGACGTGAAGGCGTCCGCGGTGATCACCGGTGGGCTGTTCGCGCTGCTGCCCGGACGGGCGCTGGTGGCGGGCGTGCAGGACGGTCTGACCGGCTTCTACATCACCGCCGCCGCCCGCCTGCTGGAGGTCATGTACTTCTTCGTCGGCATCGTCATCGGCGTGCTGGTCATCCTGTACTTCGGCGTGAAGCTGGGCGGCACGCTCAACCCGGACGCGGCGCTGAACATCGCCGAGCGGCCGCTGCTCCAGATCGCCGCTTCGATGCTGCTGTCGCTGACCTTCGCCGTACTGCTCCAGCAGGAACGATCCACCGTGCTGGCGGTGACGCTCAACGGCGGCGTCGCCTGGTCGGTGTACGGCGCGATGCACTACGCCGGGGAGATCTCGCCGGTGGCCTCCACGGCCGTGGCCGCGGGGCTGGTGGGGCTGTTCGGGCAGCTGTTGTCGCGGTACCGGTTCGCGTCCGCGCTGCCGTACACCACGGCCGCGATCGGACCGCTGCTGCCGGGTTCGGCGACCTACTTCGGGCTGCTGTCCATCGCGCAGAACGAGGTCGACAAGGGGCTCGTGTCCCTGGCCAAGGCCGCGTCCCTCGCCATGGCCATCGCGATCGGCGTCAACCTGGGGGCGGAGATCTCCCGGCTGTTCCTGCGCGTCGGCTCCGCCAAGAAGCGCCGGGCCGCCAAGCGGACGAGGGGCTTCTGAGGCCCCCGGCCGCCTGCTCCGAGGGCCTACTGCTGGTTGTACGGGTACTGCTGCGGGTAGCCCTGCTGCGATCCGTACGGCTGCTGCTGGTCGTAGCCCTGGTCGTAACCCTGGGGGTACTGCTGCTGCGGATACGGCTGCTGGGGGTACTGCTGCTGCGGGTAGCCCTGCTGGGCGTAGGGCTGCGGCTGCTGCTGAGGCTGTCCGTAGAACTCGTCGTAGCCCTGCCCCGAGCCGTACGGCTGCTGCTGCCCGTACTCCGGCTCGACACGGCGCAGCCGGGTCGTGGCGTCGTCCATCATCGGGGCCTGGGCCTGCTGCTGGAAGGGCTGCCGCTGGGCCGGGGCCTCGGCGGACGGGGCGTTCTTGCTCTTGGAGCGGGCCCGCAGGAACTCGATGGCGATCGGGACCACCGAGATCAGGACGATCAGGATGAGGATCGCTTCGACGTTCTTCTTGACGAATTCGACGTTGCCCAGCCAGGAGCCGAGCAGGGTGACGCCCGCGCCCCACAGGACGCCGCCGATCACGTTGAAGACCAGGAACGAGCGGTACTTCATGCCGCTGACGCCCGCGATGATCGGCGTGAACGTGCGCACGATGGGCACGAAGCGGGCCAGGACCAGGGACTTCGGGCCGTACTTCTCGAAGAACTCGTGCGCCTTGGTGACGTTCTCCTGCTTGAACAGGCGGGAGTCCGGGCGGTTGAACAGGGACGGGCCGACCTTCTTGCCGAACATGTAGCCCGCCTGGTCGCCGAGGATCGCGGCGAGGCAGATGAGGGCGATCGCGCCCCACAGCGGGAAGTCCAGCTGGTGGGAGGTGATCAGCAGACCGCAGGTGAACAGCAGCGAGTCACCCGGCAGGAAGAACCCGATGAGCAGGCCCGACTCGGCGAAGACGATGAGGAGCAGACCCCAGATGCTGTACGTGTCGAGCAGGTAGTTGGGGTCCAGCCAGCTCGGGCCGAGGGCGAGCGTCGTCACGGTTCCGGGCTCCTGAAGGGTGAAGGCGTTGCGGCGTCGGCGTTCTCGTACAGGCGCACAAAGCTATCAACGCATGGTGTCCGCCCCAGGTTCCACCGGTGTCTCCAGGATGCACTGTGCGGGGACTGGGGCAAAGCTGTGAGCCATGGGCATTGATGAGTACGGCGGCGGCCAGGGTCTCCAGCCCGACGTCCTGGTCGTGACCACGAACGACGTACCCGGACACCGGGTGCAGGACGTCCTCGGCGAGGTCTTCGGACTGACCGTGCGCTCGCGGCATCTGGGCAGCCAGATCGGCGCGGGCCTGAAGTCGTTGATCGGCGGGGAGCTCAAGGGGCTCACCAAGACCCTGGTGCAGAGCCGCAACGAGGCCATGCAGCGGCTCGTGGAGCAGGCACGCGCGCGGGGGGCCAACGCGGTGCTGATGTTCCGCTTCGACGTGACGGAGACGGCGGACGTGGGCACGGAGGTGTGCGCGTACGGGACCGCCGTGGTCCTGGCCCGGGAGTAGGCCCGGGCCAGGTGACTACGCGGTGCGGCGGTCTGTGTATCGGTCGGCGTTCGCCGCGATCGCGTCCCGCAGGTGCTGGGCGAGGCCCGGCCGCATCGCGTCGTAGTGCGCCGTGAAGCGCTCGTCGGCCACGTACATGTCGCCGAGGCACCGGTGGAGCTCGTACGGGCACTCGTAGAACCACCTGCTGATGTGCTGGCGGTGTTCCTCGGCCAGGTCCATGGCCCGCTCGCCGGCCGGCGGCTCGCCCGCGTCCATCAGCGCCTTGTAGCGCTCGGCCCAGGCGTCCACCTCGGCCTGCGATCGCTTCCAGTCGTCCTTGGTGTAGCGGGCGGCCCGGCGCTGCGACTCGGCGTACTGGTCGGTGCCGCCCCAGCGCTGCTCGGCCTCCTCGGCGTACTGCTCGGGATCGTTGTCGCCGAAGACCTCGAAACGCTCCTCGGGTGTGAGGTCGATGCCCATCTTGTGTGCCTCCATGGCGTGCTCCACGGCCGCGGCCATCTTCTGCAGTCTCTCGATCCGGGCGGTCAGCAGTTCGTGCTGGCGGCGCAGGTGCGCGCGCGGGTCACCCCTGCCGGCGGCCAGGTCGTCGAGCAGCGCCGCGACCTCGTCGAGCGGGAAGCCGAGCTCCCGGTAGAACAGGATCTGCTGCAACCGGTCCAGGTCGGCGTCGGTGTAGCGCCGGTGGCCCGCGTGGCTGCGCTCCCCCGGGACGAGCAGGCCGATCTCGTCGTAGTGGTGCAAGGCGCGCACCGTGACACCGGCGAAGCCGGCGACCTGTCCCACGGAGTAGCTCACTTCCGCTCCTTCTTTCTGGTGTGGGCTCCACGGTGGGTCCTCACGTGACGTGAGGTGCAAGCCGGTTTCCCGGCCGTCCGCCCCCGCCGGACGTGCCGTCCCCCTCGTCCGGCCGCGCCGTCCGCCCGCTCCGGATGTTGTGTCGGTTTTGTCCGCTTATGGTGAGGCTGTGGCCCAGGAGACCGCGCCGCAGACGCGCACGACCGTCCCGGCGACCCCGGCGCGCGCCCTGCTGCCACTGATCCTGCCCGCCCTCGCCGTGGGCGTGGTGGCGAGCCTGATCCTCCTGGGGGTGAGCACGGCGGCCGAGCAGCTGGAGAAGGTGCTGTGGCAGAACCTGCCCGACGCGCTCGGGATCGGCCGCTACTCGGTTCTGTGGATTTTCGTGATGCTCACCGCGACCGGCGTCGCCGTCGGGCTGGTGGTGTGGAAGGTGCCGGGCCACGCGGGACCCGACCCGGCCACCACGGGACTGCAGGCGCAGACGCTGCCGCCCGTCGCGCTGCCGGGCCTGGCGCTGGCGGCCGGCCTGATGCTCGCGGGCGGGCCGAGCCTGGGGCCGGAGAACCCGATCATCGCGGTGAACGTCGGGCTCGCGGTGTGGCTGGGCGGCCGGTTCCTGCCCAGGTTGCCGGGCCCGCTGTGGGTGGCGCTGGCGGAGGCGGCGACGATCGGCGCGCTGTTCGGCACGGCGGTGGCGGCGGCCCTGGTCATCTCGGAGTCGCTGGCCGGAAAGCCGATGAGGGGGCTGCTGTGGGACAACGTCTTCGCTCCCCTGGCGGCCGGCGCGGCCGGTGCCGTGACGACCACCCTGGTCTCGCATCCGACCTTCGACCTGCACCTGCCCCCGATCGACGTGCCGGACGCCGGCGATCTGCTCGCTGTGATCGTCGTGGCGTCGGTGGGCGCCCTGCTCGGCATGTGTGCCGTGCGCGCCTTCCCGTACGTCCACGCGGCCTTCCAGCGGCTGCGGCACCCGATGCTGATGCTTCCCGTGGGCGGGCTCGTCCTGGGCGCGCTGGGGGTCCTGGGCGGCCCGCTGACGCTCTTCAAGGGGCTGGACCAGATCCACGAGCTGGCCGGCGATCCCGAAGGCTGGACGGCCGGGCAGTTCGCCGTGATGACGGTGGTGAAGCTGGCCGCGCTGCTCGTCGCCGCGTCCTGCGGTTTCCGGGGCGGGCGGATCTTCCCGTCCGTGTTCATCGGCGGCGCCCTCGGTCTGTGCGCCCACGCCCTGGTGCCCGCCGTCCCGCCGGCGCTGGGCGTGGCGGCGGGCGTGCTGGGCATGCTCCTGGCCGTCACCCGACAGGGCTGGGTGAGCCTGTTCACGGCGTCGGTACTCGTCGCCTCTCCCACGATCCTGACCCTGTTGTGCATCGCCACGCTGCCCGCCTGGCTGCTGGTGACGGGGCGGCCGCAGATGCAGCTGCGGCCGGACGGGACGGCGGTCCGGTGATCCGCCGGACGGATCTGTTCACCTTCTAGGAGGCAATTGCATGGCACTGCACAAGGGCCCGCAGAAGCACGAGGAACGCACGACCCACATCAACCCCTTCTACGGGGAGGCGAACCCGGTCGTCGGCCTGACCCAGGCCCCGCCCACGCACCGGCTCCCGGACTCACCGCTGCCGGCGACGACCGCGTACCAGCTGGTGCACGACGAGCTGATGCTCGACGGCAACTCCCGGCTGAATCTGGCCACGTTCGTCACCACCTGGATGGAGCCCCAGGCGGGGATCCTGATGGGGGAGTGCCGGGACAAGAACATGATCGACAAGGACGAGTACCCACGCACGGCCGAGCTGGAGCGGCGCTGCGTGGCGATGCTCGCCGACCTGTGGCACGCGCCCGACCCGTCGGCCACCGTGGGCTGTTCGACGACCGGCTCCAGCGAGGCCTGCATGCTCGCCGGCATGGCCCTCAAGCGGCGCTGGGCGAGCCGCAACGCGGACCGCTATCCGAGCCGGGACGTCCGCCCCAACCTGGTGATGGGGGTCAACGTCCAGGTGTGCTGGGACAAGTTCTGCAACTTCTGGGAGGTCGAGCCCCGGCTGGTCCCGATGGAGGGCGACCGCTACCACCTGGACCCGGAGGCGGCGGCCGCGCTGTGCGACGAGAACACCATCGGGGTGGTCGGCATCCTCGGCTCCACCTTCGACGGGTCGTACGAACCGATCGCGGACCTGTGCGCGGCCCTGGACGCCCTCCAGGAGCGCACCGGCATCGACGTCCCGGTGCACGTGGACGGCGCGTCCGGCGCCATGGTCGCGCCCTTCCTGGACGAGGACGTGGTGTGGGACTTCCGGCTGCCGCGCGTGGCCTCGATCAACACCTCCGGGCACAAGTACGGCCTGGTCTACCCGGGCGTCGGCTGGGCGCTGTGGCGGGACAAGGAGGCGCTGCCCGACGAGCTCGTGTTCCGGGTGAACTACCTGGGCGGCGACATGCCCACCTTCGCGCTCAACTTCTCGCGGCCGGGCGCCCAGGTCGTGGCGCAGTACTACTCGTTCGTGCGGCTGGGCCGCGAGGGCTACCGGGCCGTGCAGCAATACACCCGGACGGTGGCTACCGCGCTCGCCGACCGGATCGAGGCGCTCGGCGACTTCCGGCTGCTGACCCGGGGCGACGAGCTGCCGGTCTTCGCCTTCACCACCAACGACGACGTGACCTCGTACGACGTCTTCGACGTCTCCCGGCGGCTGCGCGAGAGCGGCTGGCTGGTGCCCGCGTACACCTTCCCGCCCAACCGGGAGGACCTGTCCGTCCTGCGGGTGGTGTGCCGCAACGGCTTCTCCGCGGACCTCGCCGAGCTGTTCATCGAGGACCTCGGCCGCCTGCTGCCGGAACTGCGCCGGCAGCCGCACCCCCTCACCCGGGACAAGGGTGCGGCCACCAGCTTCCACCACTAGCGCGGCCGAACCCGCCGTATTGCTAGTGACTCAGGCGGGCGAACCGCCGTACCGCCAGCGGGAAGAACACCGCCAGCAGGGCCAGGGGCCACACGACCGCCGGCCAGACGTGGGCGGGGTCCCCGCCGGCGCCGCCGAGCAGGTCCCGGACGGCCGTCGCGGTCCGGGACAGCGGGTTCCACTCGACGGCCGTGCCCAGCCAGCCGGGCATGGAGCGGGGCGTGGCCAGCGCGTTGGAGAAGAAGCCGACCGGCCAGACCAGGATCTGCACGGCCTGCACCAGCTCCGGCTTCCCGGCGACCAGGGCGAGGTGGATGCCGGCCCACAGCATCGCGAACCGGAACAGCAGGAGCAGGCCGACGGCGCCCAGGAAGGCCCAGGGGCCGCCGTGGGTGCGCCAGCCCAGCGCGCACGCCGTACCGGTCAGCACCGCGAGCGCGAGCCCCGACTGGAGCATGTCCGCGGCCGACCGGCCGACCAGCACCGCCCCGCTCGCCATCGGCAACGAGCGGAACCGGTCGACGACGCCCTTGGTGAGGTCCTGGGTGACGGCCAGCATGGTGCCCTCCAGGCCGAAGGCCATGGTGAGCGCGAGCATGCCCGGGAGCAGGTAGTCGAGATAGTCGCCGCGCACGCCCCGGCCGCCGCCGACCAGATAGCCGAACATCAGCAGCAGCATCACGGGGAACACCAGCGCGACGAGCACCTGCCCGGGCCGGCGCGCCCAGCGGGCGAGTTCACGGCGGGTCATGGTCCAGGAGTCGGTCAGGGCGTACGTGCTCACACGGCCTCCTTCGTACGGTCCGCACGTTCGTCGCGCGCGGCGCCCCCGCCCCCGCCTCCCGTGAGGTGCAGGAACACCTCGTCCAGGGTGGGGCGGCGCAGGGCCACGTCGGCCGCCTCGATGCCGGCCGTCTCCAGGGCCCGTACGACTCCGGAGAGCGCCGCCATCCGGTCGGCGACCGGCGCGCTGAGCAGCCGGCGGTCGGGGTCGACGGTGACGTCCTCGGCCCGCAGGGGCAGCAGGGCGACGGCGGCGCCCAGTTGGCCCGCGTCGCGCAGGACGACGTCGACGCGGTCGCCGCCGGTCAGCGCCTTCAGCTCGTCCGCGGTGCCGTCGGCGACGACCCGGCCGCGGTCGACGAACGAGATGCGGTCGGCGAGCTGGTCGGCCTCTTCCAGGTACTGGGTGGTGAGCAGGACGGTCGTACCCCCGCCGACCAGGGAGCGGACCGAGGCCCACACCTCGGCGCGGCCCCGCGGGTCGAGGCCGGTGGTCGGCTCGTCCAGGAAGAGGACCTCCGGATCGGTGATCAGGGCGGCGGCCAGGTCGAGGCGGCGCCGCATGCCGCCGCTGTAGCGGCCGACCGGCTTGCGGCCGGTGTCGGCCAGGCCGAAGCGCTCCAGGAGTTCGTCGGCGCGCACGCGCGCGTGGCGGGCGCCGAGGTGGTGCAGACGGGCGAACATCTCCAGGTTCTGCCGACCGCTCAACTCCTCGTCCAGGGCCGCGTGCTGGCCGAGCAGTCCGATGCGCCGACGGACCTCGCGGGCCTCACCGAGCACGTCGTGCCCGGCGACCTCGATCCGGCCGGCGTCCGGCCTGAGCAGGGTGGACAGGATGCGTACCAGGGTCGTCTTGCCCGCCCCGTTGGGGCCGAGCACTCCGTGCACCGTGCCGCGGGCGACCGTGAGGTCGAGCCCGTCCAGTGCGGGTCTGCCGCCATAGGCCTTGCGTGCTCCGTCGACGCCGATCGCCGTGTCGGTCACTGCCAGTGCCACCGCCACTCCTTCACTAGTCAAACTTGACTACTTCCTCGAAGCTAACGCCGGAAAGGTCATTGGTCAAACTTGATTAGCTGCGACTAGCGGCTGTCCTCCGGGTGGGACTCCCCCGTCGCGTACGGGTTCTCCTCACCCTCGGCGAGGACGCCGACGAACGGTTCGCCCTCGCCCGCGAAGGTGTACGCCCCGCCCTCGATCCGCGCGATCAGCCCCCGGGTCCACTCCGCCTCGGCATCGGCCGTGTGGATCCAGAGGTTCATGATCTCGCCGATGTGGCCCAGCTGTTCGGGGCCGTCCTCGGGCACGTAGTGCTCGGTGACGGCACAGCGCCACTCCTCGCTGCGCCGGATGCGCTCCTTCAGGAGCGCCACCGCCTCGGCGCGCGGCAGGTCGACGATGAAGCCGATGGCGGCCGACTTCACGTCCATCTTCTGGTCGTACGAGGTCAGCGCCTCGCGCACCAGCCGGAGGTACTCCTCGGTGCCCGCCTCGGTGATCTCGTACTCGGTGCGCGGCGGGCCCCCGGCGGTGGACGGCGCGATCTCGTGCGCGAGCAGCAGTCCCTGTTTCGCCATCTGCTTCAGGGCGTGGTAGATCGAGCCGGGCTTGGCGTTGGACCACTCGTGGGCGCCCCAGTACTCCAGGTCGTTGCGCACCTGGTAGCCGTGGGCCCGGCCGTGCTGGCGGACCGCGCCCAGCACGAGGAGACGGATCGCTGACATGCGGTCCAGGTTATGGCCCGGCGGCCGGCCCACCTGCCGCCGGGCCGCCCGGGCCTGCTGGGAGGCCTATGCCTCCTCGGCCTCCTGGCCCGACTGGGCTTCCAGCGCCACGAGCTCGAACGCCGTCTTGCCGTCCAGCGACTCGCGGATGATGTCGGCGTGGCCCCCGTGCCGGGCCGTCTCGCGGATCAGGTGCAGGGCCAGCCAGCGCATGGAGACGGACTCGTCCGGCGGGAACCAGGGGTCGTTCGGGAGCGGGAAGGTGTCGTCGAGGCTCGGGACGGAGCGGATGAACTTCTCCGTCTCGGCGGCGACCTCCTCCCAGTAGGCCAGCTGCCCGGCCACGGTCTCGCCCTCGGCCAGGGCGAAGCACTCGTGCCAGTTCGTCGCGTCCCGTTTGACCGCCGGCGACTCGCCCTTGGCACGGGCGACCCAGCCCTGCTCGACCTCGGCGACATGCTTGACCAGCCCGCCCAGGGTCAGCTCGCTCGCGCTGGGGCGGGACGCGGCCTGCTCTTCCGTCAGCCCCAGCACGGCCCGCCGGACGGCCCCGCGCTGCTCCGCGAGGAAGGCGAGCAGCGCCCCCCGCTCGTCGCCCTGTGCTTCGGCTCCCACGTGCATGACCATGACTGGCCCCTTCCTCAGGTCCAAACGGCTTCTCTTGCCCGACACCGATGACGTTACGGACCCTTGCGGTCAGCTTCTGTCCTCAAGGACGCGGCCACTAGAAGGGGAACGTGCTCCGCCCGTGCTGCACCGAGATCCACTTGAGCGTGGTGAAGGCGTCCAGGGTGGTCTCGCCGTTGAGGCGGCCGATGCCGGAGTGCTTCTCGCCGCCGAAGGGGACCAGCGGCTCGTCGTGGATGGTGCCGTCGTTCACATGGAACATGCCGGTGTCCACACGCTTGGCGAAGGCCACGCCACGCTCGATGTCGGCCGTGTGGACGGCGCCGCTCAGGCCGTAGGGCGTGTCGTTGACGATGCGGACCGCGTCCTCCTCGCCGTCGAACGGCACCAGGAGGGCGACGGGGCCGAAAATCTCCTTGTGCAGCAGGGAGGAGTCGGTCGGCACATCGGTCAGGACGGAGGGCTCGACCAGGTTGTCGGTCGTCGCACCGCGCACCAGGACGGTGGCGCCCTCGGCCACGGCCTGCTCGATCGCCGCCGAGATCGCGTTCGCCTGGAGGGAGTTGATGACCGGGCCGATCACCGTCTGCGGGTCGCTCGGGTCGCCGGTCTTCAGCGTTCTGACCTTGGCCACGAACTTCTCGGTGAACTCGTCGGCGACGGAACGATCCACCAGCACACGGTTCGCGGCCATGCAGACCTGGCCCTGGTCGACGTACCGGCTGAAGACGGCCGCGTCGACCGCGTAGTCGATGTCGGCGTCGTCGAGGACCACCAGCGCGCTGTTGCCGCCCAGTTCGAGCACCGAGCGCTTGAGCTGCGCGGCGCACACGGTGGCGATGTGCCGGCCGACCTTGTCGGAGCCGGTGAAGGAGATGACCTTGGGAACCGGGTGCTCGATGAAGGCATCGCCTATCTCGGCTATGTCGGTCAGTACGACGTTCACCAGGCCGGGCGCGAGGCCCGCGTCCTCGAAGAGCTTGGCGATCAGCGTGCCGCCGCAGATCGGGGTGTCCTGGTGGGGCTTGAGGACGACGGAGTTGCCGAGCGCGAGGGCCGCGGCGACGGGCTTGATCGACAGCAGGAAGGGGAAGTTGAAGGGGCTGATGACGCCGACCACGCCGACCGGGACGCGGTAGAGGCGGTTCTCCTTGCCGACGATCGGCGAGGGCAGGAATCTGCCCTCGCAGCGCAGTGCCAGCTGGGCCGCCTCGCGCAGGAACTCCTTGGCGAGGTGGATCTCGAACCGGGCCTTCATGTACGTGCCGCCGAGCTCGGCGATGATCATCTCGGTGATCTCGCCCTCCCGCTCCTCGACGAGGCGCAGGACCTTCTCGAAGAAGACGCGGCGGGCGTACGGGTTGGTCTCGGCCCAGGCGCGCTGGGCCCGTGCGGCCGCCCGGTAGGCGTCGTCGACCTCGTCGATGGTGGCGATGGTGATCGAGGCCAGCTTCTCACCGTTGTACGGGTTGAAGTCGATGATGTCCCAGGAACCACTGCCCGGGCGCCACTCACCGTCGATGTACTGCTGAGCCAGGTCGGTGAAGCAGGACGACATGTGATCCCTCGATCCCTTGCTGCCGAAGCAGTCGAGACAGACACCCGATCAACTTCACGGTCAGTTCAGTCTGATCACACGTCATCGTACTTGTGTTTTATGTGAGTTGGGGTGTCACCTGGGGATACGAAATGCAAGAAGTCAAGAGCGCAGCCGTCAGGACAGCTGCAGCAGTCCCCGCAGCAGGTCCCGGCTCTCGTCCGGCCCGGGGCTGTCCTGCTGGAGTTCCTTCAGTGCCTGTTCGTACTGCGCGACGTCCTCGCGCTTGTCCAGATAGAGAGCGCTGGTGAGCTGCTCCAGGTACACCACGTCGGACAGGTCGGACTCGGGGAAACTGAGGATGGTGAAGGCACCACTCTCCCCGGAGTGACCGCCGAGGCTGAACGGCATGACCTGCAGCCGTACATTGGGCCGTTCGGAGATCTCGATCAGGTGCTGGAGCTGGCCGCGCATCACCTCGCGGTCGCCGTAGGGACGGCGCAGGGCGGCCTCGTCCAGGACGACGTGGAACTCCGGGGCATTCTCGGAGACCAGATATTTCTGCCGCTCCAGGCGCAGCGCCACCCGCCGTTCGACGTCGGCCACGCTCGCGCCCTTCATGCCGCGCCGCACGACCGCGCGGGCATACTCCTCCGTCTGCAGCAGACCGTGCACGAACTGCACCTCGTACGCCCGGATCAGTGAAGCCGCGCCCTCCAGGCCCACATAGGTGGGGAACCAGCTGGGCAGCACGTCGGAGTAGCTGTGCCACCAGCCCGCGACATTGGCCTCCCGGGCGAGGGAGAGCAGCGACTCGCGCTCCGCCTCGTCCGAGATGCCGTACAGCGTCAGCAGGTCTTCGACATCCCGTGTTTTGAAGCTCACCCGGCCCAACTCCATCCGGCTGATCTTCGATTCGGAGGCGCGGATCGAGTAACCCGCCGCCTCGCGCGTGATCCCCCGCGCCTCACGCAGTCGCCTGAGTTGTGATCCGAGCAGCATGCGTCGCACCACCGATCCGGGCTCTCCCGCGCTCACGTTCGCCAGCCTCCCCAACCGTCTTCAGGGGCCGAAGTCTGCCACTAAAACACTTCGAGCAGTACTCGTCTGGTTACGGAAACGGAGAGAGGCCAAAGTTTCCGCGCAGGAAGAAGGAAGGAAGAGACAAGGAAGAGGTGAGCCACATGCACAAGCTTGGCGGAAAAAATGGCCCACAAGCGGTACGGGAGTGCTCAATTCGGTCTCGTGCACGTGCATCTGCCCTTGCATCTGCTGTGCGCATCCGAAACCATGGTCCCGCGCCACCGCTGCATCGCAACGACCGCGAATTCCCGGGAGTGCCTCGCATGGGGACGAATGGATCGACCATGCTCAAGCCGTTACGGCAGGGCCTTCCGCCACTGGACCCCGCGGCCGTGTCCAGCGCCGCCTCCTGCGCACTGCCCGCCCGCTACGAAGCCGTGCGCGAGGCACGTCAGTTCACCCGCAGAACGCTCGATCAGTGGGACGTCGGCGACCGCTTCGACGACATATGCCTGGTCGTCTCGGAACTGGTCACCAACGCCCTGCGGCATGCGCTGCCGGGCGACGCCGGCTGTTGCGGCGCGGACCAGACCCCGCAGGTGCGGCTGCACCTGATGCGCTGGACCGAGCGGCTGGTGTGCGCGGTGCGCGACCCCAGCCACGACACCCCGGTCGCCGGCAGTTCGGACGACTTCTCCGCGGAGTCGGGCCGCGGACTGTTCCTCGTCGACTCCTTCAGCGACAGCTGGGGCTGGCACCCGCTCGCCGGCACCCTCAACGGCAAGGTCGTCTGGGCGCTGTTTCGGCTCCAGCCCGGCGAATGACGTAGACACGGCACCACCTGACGCGTGTCTACGCGCGTTGCGGGGCCCGCTGCCACGGCGCCCTCGGCCTGTCGGCCGACCGGTGCCGCCGTCAGTTCGTGATCAGGTGGTCGAACTCGCCGTCCTTGATGCCCAGGAGCATCGCCTCGATCTCCGCGCGCGTGTAGACGAGCGCGGGACCGTCCGGGAAACGGGAGTTGCGCACGGCCACGTCCCCGCCCGGCAGCCGGGCGAACTCGACGCAGGAACCCTGCGAGTTGCTGTGCCTGCTCTTCTGCCAGGCCACTCCGTCCAGCTGCGTGGCAGCCATGCCGTTGTACACGTCGTACCCCCCGTACACGCTGTCAACGTCGCGGTCCACAGGTCGCTCCCTGGTGGTGCACTGGCTGATGTGGCCATAGATGCTGTAGTCAACTGACCCGGATCATAGCCCTGTTCATGTGCAGATGCATGAGCAGATGCACGTGCACGGGGGGTGGTCCCGCGATTACAGCTTTGACGCCTTCTTTACCGAAGGTGTTCCAGCGTCTGCCCCAGAGCTCGCAAGACATGCGAACGCCAGCCCCCGCCCATGATCTTCCGCGCCATCATCTGCGCCGGATCGTCCGGATCGAATCCCTCGTGTACTAGGAAGAGACGCGTACCGCGCCCTTCGTGTTCCAGCGTCCACGTAATGGTCCAGTCCGTGGGATTGGCCGGATCGGCATCCGCCCAGCGCAGGGACAGCATCCGCTCCCTGTCGTAGGCGAGAACCTGCACGTCGACGACTCCCGAGAAGCGGGTGCCCGGACGCGGGAGCGAGGTCATCCGGTACCGGTGACCGACTTCGAGGCGGAAATTCTCCGCCCCCGGCATCTGCCACTGGGCAAGCAGGTCCGGGTCGGTGAGGGCGCGCCAGACCTTGGCGGGCGGGTGCGGGAAGAACTGGTCGACGTGGATCGTGGTGAGATCGTCGCCGGACTCGGGGGGTTCGGGGAGTTGCGGGGCCGCTGGTCGGTCGTTCATGGCTGATCATCGTCGGGCATGCGGTCCAGGAGTGCGCCGAGGCCCTTCAGGCGGTCGCGCCAGAACCGCTCGTACGGATGGAGCCAGTCCTGCAGGTCGGCCAGCGGCGCCGCCTCCAGGCGGTAGATGCGCTGCCTGCCGGAGCGCTGCTCGGAGACGAGGCCGGCCTCCCGGAGGACCTTGAGGTGCTCCGAGAGGCTGGGGCGCCGCATGTCGAAGTGGTCGGCCAGGGCCTGGACGGGCTGGGGGCCCTCCTCGCGCAGGAGGCGCAGCACCTCGCGGCGGGTGGCGTTGGCGAGCGCCGCGAAGACACGGTCCTCGGCGACCTCGGTGCCTGCTGCGGTCATGCCGGGCCCTTCTCGTCGTCTGCGTCTGCGCTCGTGACTGCTCGCGGCCACTCCCGTCCGACCGTGTCCGGCTGTGTCCGTCCGCGTCCGTCGGATGCCCGGACTTGGCCTAGCCGTGAGCCTCCGTGAGCAGCATCAGACCGTTGCCGTCCGGGTCCCGGAAGGCGGCCATCCGACCCCACGGGAGGTCGTCCGGGCCGCGCACCTCGGTGCCCGCCTCGGCGAGCCGGGCGCAGTCGGCGTCGACATCGGTCGTCACCAACATGATCCCCCGCGCCGTGCCGGGTTCGAAATCGCCCATGCCCGGCCCGGAGAGCGTGAAGACCGTCTGCGCGCCCGCGGGGGCGACCTGCAGCCAGCGGCCCTGGGGCAGGTCCAGATCGGCGGTGACCTCGAAGCCGAGGACGTCCCGGTAGAAGCGCAGGGCGCGGTCCTGGTCGGCGACGGGGAGGGTGACGAAGGAGGCGTGGGTGATGTTCATGGGCACGACCATAGGTAGGAATTTCCCTACGAGTCAAGCGTAGGAAAATCCCTACCTATCGCGTGGGGCGAGTGGCGCGCACGAGCGCCGGGAACGAACCGCGGCGCCCGGGAACCAGGGGGGCCCGGCGCGCGTGGGGTGTGGGGGGTTGCCCGCCAAGTCCCCTGGGTGGTCGCCCGGAAGGGGACTTGGCGGGCGGTCGGGATGAGTTGTGTCAGGACTCCACGGTCTTCGCCGTCGGCTTCGGGAGAGTCGAGCACGGCTAGGACGGCTGGGACGGGCGCGTACTCCAGCAGGCGCACGGCGGATACCTGCCAGGGTCCGGAAGGCCTCGTGGTAGGGCCTGGTAGCTTGCTGCGGTCGTTCCGGCGAACCGGGCGGCCGACCGGCTACAGCTTGGGAGCTTCCAGTGACTTCGGCGACTACGACGGTGCGGATCGCGGCCGCGGCCGCGGGGCTGGTGGGCGCGCTCGCGCTGACCGCGTGCAGCAGCGGCGGTGACTCCAAGGACGACTCCTCGGCGAGCCCGAGCGCGTCCGCGGCCCCGACGTCGACCGCGGGCAGTGGCGGCACGGGAGGTAGGGGCTCCTCCGCCGGCAAGCTGCAGGGCAGTTGGCTCACCACGACCGATGGCAAGGCCGTGGCCCTGGTGATCACCGGCAAGCAGGCCGCTCTCTTCGGGACCGGCGGGACCGTGTGCAGCGGGTCCGCGGGCGCGGAGGCGGGCATGCAGATGATCCATCTGAAGTGCGCCGACGGCTCCAAGGACCGGGCGACCGGGATGGTCGACTCGGTGAGCGGGTCGACGATGAAGGTGACCTGGTCGTCGGGCAAGCTCGGCAAGGAGACGTACACCAAGGCCGAGGGCGGCAAGCTGCCTCCGGGTCTGCCGACGGCGAGCCTCGGGGCGCAGTAGCCGCCCTACCCGGGGCCTGGTGGCCGCCGTATCGGAGGGGCGCGCGAGCGGGGAACGGCCGGGCACGTGATGATGCTGGGACACCGTCACGACCTCGACAGGGACCCACTCATGCGCGCCTTTCCGCTCACCGTCACCGCCCTCGCCGCCGTCCTCGTGCTGACCGCCTGCGACAACGGCGGCGGCGACAAGAACAAGGGCAAGGACAACAACGCCTGCGCGGACGGCGGGGTGTCCGTGCAGATCGGGGCGGCGAGCCTGGCCCCGGCGGCCGGCGACACGGGTGAGGTGCCGGTCAGCATCACCAACCAGAGCACCCCGTGCACCCTGGAAGGCTTCCCCCGGGTCGACCTCGCCGCGGGCAGTGCCTCGGTCACCGTCTCCGCGCAGCAGGGCGCGAAGGCGCAGAAGCTGAAGCTCGCCAAGGGCGACTCCGCCTCTTTCACCATCAGCTATGTGCGCGGCAAGGCGGGCGACAGGGCGAGCCTGGAGGCCAAGACCGTGAAGATCACCCTGCCCGGCGCCAAGGAGGCCCAGACCTTCCCGTGGTCGTACGGCCCGGTCGCGGGCAAGGGTTCCGCGGACAAGCCGAACGCCACCGTCAGCACCTTCCAGCAGGTCGGCGACTGAGGATCACGGCAGTCGCGGACGGGACCCGACCTCGGCCCGGTCCGCCGCCCGCGCGCCCTCCGTCCAGCCCTCCGCGTCGCTCACCCCGCGCAGCCGGGTGGTGGTCGTCTCGGGGAACATGCGCTCCATGCGGGTGGTCACGGCGGTCTCGCGGGTGGCCAGCACCGGGAGCAGATCCTGGGTGACCTGGGTCTCGGCGGCGGCCGCGAGGCGGTCGCCGACGCGGTGGGCGTAGGCCGCGAGGAAGGACTGCCGAAAGGTCTTGGTGCGCTTGCGGCCGCCCGCGCGCTGAGCGGTCTCCGCCTTCGTCATCGCCTGGGTGGCCTGCACGAGGAGCGAGGTGTAGAGGAGTTCGACCGCCTCCAGGTCGCCCTCGAAACCGACGACCGTGGAGAAGCACAGCGGTTCGTTCCACACGGCACGGCAGTGGTTCGCGGTGGCGACGGCGTCCAGCAGCACCGCCTTGGCCTGTTCGTACGGCGGCTCGACCCCGATCCGGCAGGCGCCGGGCGCGTCGGCGGCGGGTGCGTCGGCCGCGAGCAGGGCCTCGTCGATGCTGTGCCGGGCCATCAGCTCCTGCGCCTTGGCGCTGAGCGCCTCCGCCTCCTCCGGGAACCCGGTCGCCTCCGCCTTGGCGAGCAGCGCCCGGATGCGGGTGAGCATGCGGGAGGCCGGCCGCGGGCCTTCCTGGCCTTCCCGGCGCGGGCGCGGTTCGTCGAGGGGCTCCAGGGCGGGCAGGCGCAGCAGCAGGCGGTACAGCTCCAGGACCGCGGTCGCGTGCGAGAACCGGTCGCCGCCGCGCGGGGCGCCTTCGGGGAGCGCGTCGAGCTGGGCGGTCCAGCGGGGGCCGCGCGGGCGGTCCTGCGGCACCTGGGCGCGGATCAGGGCCGCCGCCCGCTCGACGTGTATCTGGTCGAGTTCGCGGCGTACCAGGCGTACGACGTCGGCGGGCTGCCAGCCGCGCCGCCAGGCCGCCGCCACGAACTCCTCGCCCCGCCGCGCGAGTTCGGTGTCGGCGCCGGGGTCGGCCGCGAGGAGGGACGCGGCCGTGTCGAGGCCGGAGTCGGTGTCGTCGTAGAGGGCGGCCGCGAAGGCTCGCTCGACGGTGCTGGTCGTACTGCTCACTCGTCGATCGTGCCATGGGCCACCGACAGCGGTCGGCGGCTGTCCACACCCTGTGGACAGCCGTTCGGTCACGCGGGCGGGGCGGCGGTGCACCGAAGTGGCGGAGCCGGTCCCCGGGACACCCAGGGCACCCAGGGCGCCCCGCACTGTCAACTTTCGGTTGACGGTTCAGGGCCGTCAACCTACGGTTGACACATGACGACGAACCAGTCCGGCACGGCATCGGTACGCCTCGACGACCTGATCGAGGCCATCAAGAAAGTCCACGCGGAACCTCTCGACCAGCTCCAGGACGCGGTGATCGCCGCTGACCACCTGGGCGACGTCGCCGACCACCTGATCGGCCACTTCGTCGACCAGGCGCGGCGCTCCGGCGCCTCCTGGACGGACATCGGCAAGAGCATGGGCGTCACCCGGCAGGCGGCGCAGAAGCGCTTCGTGCCGAAGGAGTCCCTCGACCTGGACCCCGCCCAGGGCTTCAGCCGCTACACCCCGCGCGCGCAGAACGCCGTCATGGCCGCGCACAACGCGGCCAAGGCCGCGCACAACGCCGAGGTGCTGCCCGAGCACCTCGTCCTCGGCCTGCTCGCCGAGCCCGAGGGCCTCGCCGCGAAGGCCCTCGCCCAGCAGGGCGTCGGCCTCGACGCGATCCGCGAGGCCGCGACCGCCGCGCTGCCGCCGGCGGCCGAGGAGGTGCCCGAGCTCGTCCCGTACGGCGCCGCCGCCAAGAAGCCCCTGGAGCTCACCTTCCGCGAGGCGCTCCGGCTCGGCCACAACTACATCGGCACCGAACACCTCCTGCTGGCCCTGCTGGAGTACGAGCACGGCGAGGGTGTGCTCAGCGGCCTCGGCATCACCAAGGAGAAGACCGAGCAGTACGTCACCAAGGTGCTCGCGCAGCTGCTGCAGACCCGCGAACAGCAGCAGCCCGAGAGCTGAAACCGCAGCTCACGGCCGATTGTCAGTGCCGCCTGCCACACTCGCGACCATGACCGACCGGTGGGCACTCGCCCCGGCCGAGGACGGCGGCGCCGAGCTCGCCCCCCTCGGTCCGGACGGGCTGCCCGTCGGCCCGGTGCGGCGGGAGCCCGATCTCGCCGAGGCGGTGCGGAGCCGTCCGGAGGTGACGCGCTGGGTGTGGCGGTCGACCCCCGAGGTCTATCCGCGTCTGCTCGCCACGGGGGTGCGAGTGGAGCGGTGCTACGACATCGAGGACGCCGAGACCCTGCTGCTGGGCCACGAGGGGCGGTCGGGCGAGCCGCGTTCGGCCGCCGCCGCCCTGGCCCGCCTCCGCGGCGGCCCCGTACCGCCCGATCCGCCGCTGCGCTCGGCCGAACCGGGCGCGCAGTCCCCGCTGTTCGAGCCGCAGGGCGCCCGTCCGCCGCTCGCCGATCTCCTCGCCGTCTACGCCGAGCAGCAGCGGCGGCACGACCGGGCCGCCCACCCCGACCGGATGCGGCTGCTGACCGCCGCCGAGTCGGCGGGGATGCTGGTGGCCGCCGAGATGAACCGGGCGGGACTGCCGTGGAGCGCGGACGTCCACCGCGAGGTGCTGCGCGAACTGCTCGGCGAGCGGTACGCGGGCGGTGGCGAGCCGCGCCGGCTGGCCGAGCTCGCGGACGAGGTGTCGGCGGCGTTCGGCCGCCGGGTGCGGCCCGATCTGCCGGCCGATGTGGTCAAGGCCTTCGCCCAGGCCGGGATCAAGGTGAAGTCCACCCGCCGTTGGGAGATCGAGTCCATCGACCACCCGGCCGTCAAGCCCCTGCTCGAGTACAAGAAGCTGTACCGGATCTGGGTCGCGCACGGCTGGTCCTGGCTGCAGGACTGGGTGCGGCAGGGGCGGTTCCGGCCGGAGTTCCTCGCCGGCGGAACGGTCACCGGGCGCTGGGTGACCAACGGCGGGGGCGCGCTGCAGATCCCCAAGGTGATCCGGCGGGCCGTGGTCGCCGACCCGGGCTGGCGGCTGGTGGTGGCCGACGCCGACCAGATGGAGCCGCGCGTGCTGGCGGCCATCTCCCGCGACCCAGGGCTCATGGAGGTGGCCGGGCGCGAGACCGACCTCTACCAGTCCGTCTCCGACCGCGCCTTCTCCGGCGACCGCGACCAGGCCAAGATCGCCGTACTCGGCGCGGTCTACGGCCAGACCTCCGGCGACGGCCTGAAGAACCTCGCCGCGCTCAGACGCCGCTTCCCGGCCGCCGTGGCGTACGTCGACGAGGCGGCCCGGGCCGGCGAGGAGGGGCGGCTGGTGCGGACCTGGCTGGGCCGCACCTGTCCGCCTGCCGCGCGGACGGGCGAGGACGCGGCCGAGGAGGCCGGCATCCCCTCCGGGGAGGACGAGAGCGAGGACCGGCAGTGGGTCCCCGGCTACGCCTCCACGAACGCCCGCGCCCGCGGCCGCTTCGCCCGCAACTTCGTGGTCCAGGGCAGCGCCGCCGACTGGGCCCTGCTGATGCTCGCCGCGCTGCGCCGTTCCTGCGCGGACCTGGCGGCCGAACTGGTCTTCTTCCAGCACGACGAGGTGATGGTGCACTGCCCGAAGGAGGAGGCCGAGACGGTCGTGGCGGCGATACGCGAAGCCGCGGACCTGGCGGGGCGGTTGACGTTCGGCCGGACGCCCGTGCGGTTTCCGTTCACCACGGCGGTGGTGGAGTGCTATGCCGACGCGAAGTGATCAGCACGTGCCGCCGAGCAGCTCCCGCAGCTCGGCCACGACCTCCTTGGCGTCCGTGCCGTCCAGGGCCGTGAGCGCCGCGCGCCAGCTGTCGTACGCCTCCTTCGCGCGCCCCTGTTCGCGCAGCACCAGCCCCTGCTGGTGGCGGGCCAGACCGCCCATGTAGCGGTCGGCGCGGGCGTCCGCGCGGCGCAGCAGCTCCGCGCACTCGTGCCCGGCGCGTTCCGAGCGGCCCAGCCCGCGCAGCGCGCGGACCAGGCCGAGCCGGGTCTGGGACTCGCCGTGCCAGTCGCCGTGACCGCCGAGGATGCGCAGGCTCTCCTCGAAGTGCGTGGCGGCGGCCGCCGGTTCGCCGAGGGTGAGGTGGGCGTAGCCGATGTTGCAGCGCGCCGAGTGCTGCACGATGACGGCGCCGATCGCGTCGCCGATCGCCAGCGAGCGGCGGTGCTGCTCGATCGCGGCCCGGGGGTCGGTGTGCTCGTACAGGTTGCCCAGGTGGCTGTAGGTGACGGCCTCGCCGTAGGGGTCGTTCAGCTGCCGCGAGTATCCGAGGCTCCGCCGCAGCGCCTCTTCCGACTCGGCGTACCGGCCGAGCCCCTCCAGCAGCAGTCCGCGGTTGTTGAGGCAGCGGCGGATCCAGGAGACCACGCCGAGGCGCTGCCAGATGGCCAGGGCCCGGTCGGTGAGGGCCAGGGCGTCGTTCTGGCGGCCGGTCAGGAAGTGCAGCCCGGCGAGGTCGCCCAGCGCGTACGCCTCGGCGGCCGCGTCCCCGAGCCACCGCGCCGTCCCCAGGGCGGCCCGGCCGAGCACCTCCATCTCGGCGACGCGGCCGCTGCGCTGGACGTAGGGGAAGAAGAGGCGGATGAGCGTGGAAAGAGGTGCGAGAGGGGTGAGGGGGGCGGTGGCTGCCGGCGGGTCGGGGTGAGGCGGGGGCGGGTTCGGGTGGGAGTCCGGGTTCGCGCCGGAGTCCGGGTTGGCGTCGGAGTCAGGGCCGGCGTGGCGCTCCACCAGGGCCACGACGTTCTCCAGCTCCGTGTCGCCCCAGGCGAAGGCCTCTGCGGAGGAGGCGAAGGGCGGGACGGCCGCCACGTCGGCCGCGTGCTCGGGCGGCTGCGCGGCGGTCGGGCGGCGGCGGTCGTCCTGGTCGAGGCCGGGTTCGACGAGGGCGGTGAGGACGCGTTCGGCGACGGCGGCGTACCAGCGCAGGGCGGTGACGGCCGCCTCGGTGCCCTCGTCGGCGCCAGTGAGTTCGCGGGCGAAGTCGCGGACCAGGTCGTGGGGGGCGTAGCGGCCGTACGCCGTCTCCTCCAGGAGGGCCACGTCGACCAGACGATCCAGGGCGGCCTCGGCGCGGCGCTCGTCGGTGCCGGTGAGGCGGGCGATGAGGGGTGGGCCGTACGTCGGGAGGTCGAGGGCGCCGATGCGGCGCAGGGCGAGGGCCGCGTCCTGGTCGGCCTCGCGGTCGGAGGCGGCGAGGGCGTCGTGGGCGACGGCGAGCGAGCGGCGGACGCTCAGGTCGTCGTACTCCAGGTGGTGCAGGCGCCCTTCCGTGGCGGTCAGTTGGCCGGCCAGTACGTCCGGGGTGAGGGCGGTGCGGGCGGCGAGGCGGGCGGCGACGACGCGGAGGGCCAGCGGCAGGCGGCCGGTGAGGTGGACGAGGGGGTGGGCGGCGTCCAGGCTGTCGCGGCCGCTCACCGCGCGCAGGAGCGCCGCGCTGTCCTCGCCGGTCAGGGGGGTGAGCGGGAAGCGGCGGGCGCCGTCGAGGGCGGTGAGCGGGGAGCGGCTCGTGACGATGACGGCGCAGCCGGGGCCGGCCGGGAGCAGGGGGCGTACCTGAGCGGCGTTCGCGGCGCCGTCGAGGACCATCAGGGTGCGGGTGGGGGCGAGGAGGGAGCGGAGGAGGGCGCTGGCGGCGTCGGGGTGGTCGGGGATGCTGCGGGGAGTGGCGCCGAGGTCTCTGAGCAGGGCGGTGAGGGCTTGGGTGGGGGCGAGCGGGGGGACACCGGGGGTGGCGCCGTGCAGGTTCACGTAGAGCTGACCGTCGGGGAAACGGGCCCGGAGGGTGTGGGCCGCGTGGAGGGCGAGGGCGCTCTTGCCCACGCCGGCCATGCCGGTGATCACGGCGACGGTGTTCGTGGAGGTGAGGGTGTGGACGAGGTCGTTCAGTTCGGCGGTCCGGCCTGTGAAGTGGGCCGGGGGTGGGGGGAGTTGGGCCGGTGCGGGTGCCGGTGCCGGCGCGTGGGCGGGCACCCGTCCTTCGGCCGGGTCTGGGTTCCCACTCGCACCATCCGTACGGGAATCGTGGTCGGGTGCGGGTGGCCCCTGTGGGGTGTGCTCGCCGTCGGCGGGTGCCGGTTCGGTGGGGGCGGGCGCGCTTCGGGGTGCGGCTTCGGTGGTGGTGGGGCGCTGAATGGGCGCACCGTCGGTCGATGTGCCTTCCCCGTTGCGGAGGATCTCGATGTGGGCGTCGCGGATGGCCTGGCCCGGTTCGATGCCGAGTTCCTCGATCAGGCGGGTGCGGAGGTCTCGGTGGACGGCCAGGGCCTCGGCCTGGCGGCCGGTGCGGTGGAGGGCGAGCATGAGCTGGCGGTGGTAGGCCTCGCGCAGGGGGTGTTCGGCCACGAGCGCCGCCAGCTCCGGTACGAGACCGGTGAGGCGGCTGCCGCCGAGGGCGAGCTCGGCGTCGTAACCCCACTCGATCAGCAGCAGCCGCGCCTCCTCCAGGCGCTGCACGAAGGGGTACCCGCCGAGTTCGGTCGGCAGGCCGCTCAGCGGCGTGCCACGCCACAGCGCGAGCGCCGCCGCGCACGCGCGCAGAACGCCCGCCCAGTCCCGGCGGGCATGCGCGGAGCGCGCCTCGGCGCCCCGGGCGTCGAAGACGTGGACGTCCAGTTCGCCCTGGTCGACCCGCAGCAGGTATCCGGGCGACACGGCACGCAGCCGTTCGGGGTCGTCGAGGAGCCGGCGCAGCCGGGTGACGTGGTTGTGCAGCGAGGCCTGCGCGGACGCCGGAGGCGCGTCGCCCCACAGCGCGTCCTTGAGCGACTCGACCGAGACGACCCGGCCGGCCTCCAGCAGCAGCGCCGCGAGCAGGGCGCGCACCTTGGGGCTGCCGATCGCCCGCAGGAGATCGCTCTGGGCGGCCTCGGTCTTGTACGAAATACCGGACGGCGCACGGTCGTACAGCACCGGTGGTCCCAGCAGCCCGAACCGCAGCCCGCACCGCCGCATCACGCCGCCACTGCCTTCCCGCGCGGCCGGAACCGGCCGTGCTGCCCGCGGGCTCGCCCGCCGTCCCTGGCGGATTTCCGCCCTGTCCACGGCGATTTCCCGCCGCCCTGCCCCTGCCCGTACGGGCCGGAATCCGCTACGGTTCCGGCTTGTCCGCCCATTCTCCCGACGACTTCGCGCCAACCGCATCGCGGCCCCCGGGAGAACCGTTGGCCACATGTTAGCGATCCGTTGGTGCGCCCTGATGTGATCAATGCATCGGATCCGGCCCACCGGCGCGCGCATAATGCGCAGCTCGGGGGAGTGTCGCCGTAGGCCTGGTCCGGGGACGCAAGAGGGTCCCGGTCGGCGGAGGTGAACGACCGGGACCCTCGTCCCCTCTTCTTCCTCGCCCCTCTCGCGCCTCGCGCCCCCTCCCCCCTCCTCTTCTTTTCCGCTTCAGATCACCGGCGGGCGACCCAGCCTGGTCAGCCGCCAGACCGTCCGCCAGCGCATGGGGCGCCGTTCGCCGGCCGATTCGCGCAGGCCTTCCACGAACCCGCCGAGCCAGGCCCGCAGCCCGGACGCCGACCGGGTGCGGACCAGGGTCAGCAGCGTCCACACACCGAGGTGGACCGGGATCAGCGGGAGCGGCAGTCGGCGCCGTGCCAGCCAGACCCGGTTGCGGGCGGTGACCCGGTAATAGATGGCGTGCCGGGCGGGCGAGGTCTTCGGGTGCTGGAGCAGCAGCTCGGGCGCGTAGAGGATCTTCCATCCGGCGTCGGCGGCCCGCCATGCCAGGTCCGTCTCCTCGTGCGCGAAGAAGAACTCGGCGGGCCAGTCCCCGATCTCCGCCAGCATCGTCATGCGCAGGGCGTGCCCGCCGCCGAGGAACCCGGTCACATAGCCGCCCCGCAGCGGGTCCGCCGCCCCGACCCGGGGGACGTGCCGCTGCTGGGTCTCGCCGTGCTCGTCGGCGATCCGGAAGCCGACGATGCCCAGGCGCGGATCGGCCGCGTACAAGTCCCGTACGCGGCGCAGCACATCGGGTGCCACCAGCAGCCCGTCGTCGTCCAGCTCCACCACGACGTCGACGTCGCCGTACTCCCGGAGCCGGGCGAGGGCCACATTGCGCCCACCCGGACAGCCGAGGTTGTCGTCGACGTCGATGGCGGTGACCTCGCCGGGCAGGGACAGCCACCGGCCGAAGTCGGGCAGCCGGCAGCCGTTCCCGACGATCACGATCCGGGTCGGGGCGACATCCTGCTTGGCCACCGACTCCAGCAGGGCGTCGACTTCGGCGGGCCGGTTCCCCATGGTCACCACGGCGACCGCGATTCTCGGCTCCACCATGCCCGTCACCCCATCCGGCAGACGGCGGCGTCCGCGTCCCTGCCGCGCGGCGCTCGCCGTTCACCAAGATGTTGCCTCAGGGCATGCGGTTCTCCCGACGCCGGTTCACTTTGCCGCCCTTTTGCTACGGTTTTGTACTGGCTCTCAACGCTTCCGCCATACGGTCACATGCGCTTCGAAGTAGTCGTACTCGCGCGGGTTCTGCCGGAGCACGCCCGCCTGGTCGGCCTCGTCGACGAGGGTGAAGTCCGCCTCCAGGAGCCGCTTCAGGCCCTCCTCGCTGGAGGTGTGGTCCTGGGCGGAGCCCAGCCAGGTGCCCGGGTGGCTGTACTCCGGGTACCAGGACCACGGGCAGGCGATCATCAGCAGGCCGCCGGAACGCAGCAGGTCCGTGCCGACGGAGAACTGCGCCAGACAGGCGGCCGGGTCGTCGACCCGGTCCAGCACGTTGGAGAGCAGCACGGCGTCGAACGCGTCGGACCCGCCCTTCAGCGTGCCCGCGTCACCGACCTCGAACCGCACCTCGGCCCGACCGTCGGTGGCCGGCAGACGCAGCTCGATGTCCCGGGTGAACGGCCCCAGTTCGGCGACGCTGAAGGTGCCGCCGCCGCTGCGGGTCAGGGTCTGTGCGATCTCGATCGAGCGCGGGCTGATGTCGACGCCGATGACGAGGTCCTCGGCCCATTCGCTGAGGGCGTGCGTCACGCCCCCGACGTTGCAGCCGACGTCGAGCACGCGCCGCACTCGGCTCCCGGTCCGCAGCGCGCTGTCCTGGAGCATCCGGGACAGCCGCCGCGGGTATCCGTGGGCGTCGGCGAGGGGATGGCGTGGGCGGTCGAACACGTCGTCGACAGCGCCGTAGTGCATGAGGAGGTAGCGGGATATCTCCCGCGACTTGTCGTAGGGCAGGCCCGTCTTGTCGTCCCCGAACAACTCGTCGCTCTTCAGGAGGACAGGAGGCATCGTCGTCACGTCAACGCTCCGGTTGGATCGATTGGCTCGTGGGGTGTGGTCGTCGGTGCGGGTCGAAGACTTCGCTCAGTCCCGGGATCGGGGCCGCAGCGCCGGCCGCGCCCTTCGGGCGCCCTGGAGGGCGACCGCCAGTTCGGCGATGGTGGGGCTGGTGAAGACCTTCCGGACGGGCAGTTCCACGTCGAGTGCGGCGCGGATGCGGTTGGTCAGACGAGTGGCGAGGAGGGAGTGTCCGCCGAGGTCGAAGAAGCTGTCGTCGATGCCGACCGACGGCACGTCGAGGATCTCCGCGAACAGCGCACAGAGCATTTCCTCCCGGGCGTTGCGCGGGGCGCGGTGGGCGCTGGTGGCCGTGTAGTCAGGGGTGGGCAGGGCCTTCTGGTCGACCTTGCCGTTCGGGGTGAGGGGGAAGGCTTCGAGGGCGAGCAGCGCGGCCGGGACCATGTAGTCGGGCAGACGGGCGGCGAGTTCGGCGCGGATCTCGTCCGCGTCCAGCAGCGCACCGTCCTCCGGGATCAGGTAACCGACGATCCGCTTCTCGCCCGGCTGGTCCTCACGCAGGAACACCGCCGCCTGCGCGATGCCGTCCACCGCCGCCAGCACGGCCTCGATCTCACCCAACTCGACCCGGAAGCCGCGGATCTTGACCTGCGCGTCGGCACGCCCGACGAAGAGCAGATCACCGGTACGCGTCCAGCGAACCAAGTCCCCCGTGCGATACATGCGTTCACCCGACTCGTGCGGGTGCGCGACGAACCGCGACGCGGACTGGCCCGGCTGTCCGGCATAGCCCCGGGCGAGACCGGCACCGGCGAGATACAGCTCGCCCACCACACCGGGCGGGACCGGACGCAGAGCCTCGTCCAGCACCAGCAGCGTGGTGTTGTCGAAGGGACGGCCCAGCGGGACCAACCCGTCCGGCTCGTCGCCGGACGTCCACGGCTGCCCGGTCACGCACAGGGTCGCCTCCGTCGGACCGTACGTCGTACGGACGACGATCCCGGGACACGTCTCCAGGACCCGGCGCACGGCCGCCGCCGGCACCACGTCACCGCCGGTGGTCACCTCCACCAACCCCGACAACGCCTCCGGCGCCTCCTCCGCCAGCACCCGGAACAGCCCCGCCGTCACACTCAGATGCGTGACCTTGTGCCGGTCCAGCAAGGCAGGCGCCCAATCCCCCGGCGGCGCCACGACGATCCGCGCGCCCACCAACAGCGGCAGCCACACCTCGTACACCGACCCGTCGAAGGCGTGCGGCGCCTGGAACAGCACCCGCGCGTCCGCGTCCACACCCCACGACGGCTCACGCACCAGATCCAACACGTTCTGATGACTCACCGCGATGCCCTTCGGCTCACCGGTCGAGCCCGACGTGAACATCACGTACGCCAACTGATCGGGCAGCACCACCGGCCACTCGCGCGGAGCCTGAGAGCCGGCACCGGCGACGTCGTCGACGCGTCGGCCGTAGTCGGCCCACCGGTCGTCCACGAGTACGACGGGGGCGTCGATCCGCTCCAGCAACGCCTCGACCCGGGCCTTCGGATACGCCGTATGCACCGGCAGATACGCCCCACCCGCCAGCAACACACCCAACAGCGCCACCACCGCATCCGCCGACCGCTCCATCAGGACCGGAACAACCTGCTCCCGCCCGACCCCGCTCGCCAACAGACCGGACGCGACCGACTCCGCACGCGCCAACAACTCGCCGTAGGACAACTCACCGCCGTCCCACTCCAACGCCACCGCCTCCGGACACCCGGCAACCCGCTCCCGCAACACCCCCACCACACTCGACGCAGACGCAGCCGCCGGCGCAGTCGAAGACGCGGCCGAAGACAGAGACGCAGGCGGTGTCGCCACCGGTCCACGCCCTCTGACCAGCGCCTCCGTAACCTCCGCATCGGACAAAACCCCCAGTGCGCTCAACCGCGTCTCCGGGTCGGCGACCACCTGTCCGAGCAGCCGCAGCAGGCGGTCGCCGAACTCCTGCGCCGACACCCTGTCGAACAGATCCCGTGCGTACCCGACCACCAGGGCCAGGCCGCCGCCGGGTTCCTCGGCGAAGCCGAACTCAAGGTCGAACTTCGCCACGTCGAACGGCGCTTCGGCGAGGGTGCTGTGCGCCCCCGCCAGCTCCAGCAGCGGTTCCGGGGCGCTTTCCCAGGTCAGGGAGACCTGGAAGAGCGGGTGCCGGGACAGCGAGCGGGCGGGCTGGAGCTCCTCCACCAACAGGTCGAACGGCACGTCCTGATGCTCGAACGCCGCCAGGTCCGCCGACCGCACCCGCTCCAGCAACTCGCCGAACGTCGGGTTCCCGCTCGTATCCGTACGCAGCACGAGCGAGTTCACGAAGAAGCCGACCACATCGGTCAACGCCTGATCGGAGCGCCCGGAGACGACCGTGCCGAGCGGCACATCGGTTCCCGCGCCCAGCACATTCAGCAGCGCCGCCGAGGCCGCGTGAGCCACCATGAACGGCGACGCGTTGTGCGCTCGCGCCAACTCCCGCAGTCCACCGGCCAGTCCGACGTCCATCGGGAGTCGCACCTGGCCACCCCGATAGCTCGGCTGAGCGGGACGCGGGCGGTCGATGGGCAGGGCCAGCTCCTCCGGCATCCCGGCCAGCGCCGAACGCCAGAATTCCAGCCCGGCCCGCTCCGACTCCGCCTGCTCCCGCTGCCACAGCGCGAAGTCGGCGTACTGGACCGGAAGCGGCGTGAACGAGGGGGCCCGCCCGTCACGACGGGCGGCGTAGGCAGCGGAGAGGTCCGCTGTCAGCGGGCCCATCGACCAACCGTCCGTGGCGATGTGGTGCATCACCAATACGAGCGTCACCTCGCCGGTGGCCCCGTCCGCGTCCCCGTCGTGCTCGATCAGCTCCGCGTGGAACGGCAGGTCCCTCTCCAGGTGGAACAGGTGCCCGCACGCCGCGGACACCGCCTCCGCGACCTCCTCCGCCGTCGCACACCGCACCACACCCACCACAGGACGGGCATCCTCGACCGGCAACACCCGCTGCACCGGCTCCCCATCCACCT
>NZ_JBSHAQ010000071.1:0-35291 GCF_053611585.1 Streptomyces sp. NPDC054794
CCCGGCTCCACCTGGACGCCCTCGGCGTCAAGCTCACGACGCTGCGCCCGGAGCAGGCCGCGTACATCGGCGTGGAGGTCGACGGCCCGTACAAGCCGGAGCACTACCGCTACTGACGACCAGTCACCCCGAGGAGCGAACCATGCACCCCGACCACCAGGAAGAAGCCCAAGCCCCCGTGCTGTACCTGGCCGGGGTGGACGAGGACCCCGCCGAGTCCCACATCGTGCGCGGCATCGACTGAGGTACGAACCACGCGAGGGCCCCCGGATCCGTCCGGGGGCCCTCGCGTGTGGTTCGGTCGTGTGGTTCGGTCGTCCCCGAGGTCAGCCGCCGGTGTCCCGGAACGCCTCCAGGATCCGCTCGGCGGCCAGCGTCGCCGTCAACGAGCCTTCCCTGACCCGCTGTTCCAGTCCGGGGGCGGCCTCGCGCACCGCCGGGTCGGCGTGCAGCCGGCCGAGCAGTTCGTCGCGGACCATCGCCCAGGTCCAGTCGACCTGCTGGTCGCGCCGCTTGGCGGTGAGCCGCCCGGTGGAGTCGAGCAGGGTGCGGTGCTGCTCCAGCCGCTCCCACAGGGTGTCCAGGCCGGTCGACTCGCGGGCGCTGCAACTGAGCACCGGCGGCGTCCAGAAGGCGTCCTTGCCGTGCATCAGCCGCAGCGCGCCCGCCAACTCCCGTGCCGCCGCCCGCGCGTCGCGCTCGTGCGGACCGTCCGCCTTGTTCACGGCGATCACGTCGGCCAGCTCCAGGACACCCTTCTTGATGCCCTGCAACTGGTCGCCGGTACGGGCCAGGGTCAACAGCAGGAAGGTGTCGACCATGTTGGCGACCGCGGTCTCCGACTGGCCCACGCCGACGGTCTCGACGAGGATCACGTCGTAGCCCGCCGCCTCCATGACCACCATGGACTCGCGGGTGGCCTTGGCGACCCCGCCCAGCGTGCCCGCGCTGGGGGACGGCCGCACGAAGGCGTTCGGGTCCACCGCGAGGCGCTCCATCCGGGTCTTGTCGCCCAGGATGGAGCCGCCGGTGCGGGTGGAGGACGGGTCCACGGCGAGCACCGCGACCCGGTACCCCAGCGAGGTCAGCAGCGTGCCGAACGCGTCGATGAACGTCGACTTGCCCACGCCCGGCACCCCGCTGATGCCGATCCGCCGTGCCCGGCCGCTGTGCGGGAGCAGCGCGGTGAGCAACTCCTGGGCCAGCGCCCGGTGCTGCGGACGGGTGGACTCGACGAGCGTGATGGCACGGGCCACCAGGGCCCGCTTGCCGTCGAGCACACCCTTCACATACGTGTCGAGATCGATCGCTGCCACGGGGCCGCTACAGGTCGTGGCCGAGGTCGGCCGACAGCCGCTTCACCAGGTCGTACGCCGCGTCCGGGATCACCGTCCCGGGCGGGAACACGGCCGTGGCACCCATCTCCAGCAGGGTCGGCACGTCCTGCGGCGGGATCACCCCGCCGACCACGATCATGATGTCCTGACGGCCCTCCTCGGCGAGCGCCTCGCGCAGCGCCGGGACGAGGGTGAGGTGACCGGCGGCCAGCGAGGACACGCCGACCACGTGGACGTCCGCCTCGACCGCCTGCCGGGCGACCTCCTCCGGGGTCTGGAACAGCGGGCCGACGTCGACATCGAAGCCGAGGTCGGCGAAGCCGGTGGCGATCACCTTCTGACCGCGGTCGTGGCCGTCCTGGCCCATCTTGGCGACCAGGATGCGCGGCCGGCGCCCCTCGGCCTCGCCGAAGGCGTCCACCAGGGCGCGGGTGCGGTCCACGGACGGGGACTCCCCAGTTTCGTTGCGGTACACGCCGGAGATCGTACGAATCTGGCTCTGGTGGCGGCCGTAGACCTTCTCCAGGGCGTCGGAGATCTCGCCGACGGTGGCCTTGGCGCGGGCCGCGCGCACGGCCAGCTCCAGCAGGTTGCCCTCGCCGTCGGCGGCCCGGGTCAGCGCGTCGAGCGCGTCCCGGCACTCGGTCTCGTCCCGCTCGGCACGCAGCCGCCGCAGCTTCTCGATCTGCTGGGCGCGCACGGAGGAGTTGTCGACCTTGAGGACCTCGATCGCCTCGTCGTTCTCCACCCGGTACTTGTTGACGCCGATCACCGGCTGGCGACCGGAGTCGATACGGGCCTGCGTGCGGGCCGCCGCCTCCTCCACGCGCAGCTTCGGGATGCCGGCGTCGATGGCCTGCGCCATGCCGCCCGCCTGCTCGACCTCCTGGATGTGCGCCCAGGCCTTGCGGGCGAGGTCGTACGTCAGCTTCTCGACGTAGGCGCTGCCGCCCCACGGGTCGATGACCCGGGTGGTGCCCGACTCCTGCTGGATGAGCAGCTGGGTGTTGCGGGCGATGCGCGCCGAGAAGTCGGTGGGCAGCGCGAGCGCCTCGTCGAGGGCGTTGGTGTGCAGCGACTGGGTGTGGCCCTGGGTCGCCGCCATCGCCTCGACGCAGGTGCGCGTGACGTTGTTGAACACGTCCTGCGCGGTCAGCGACCAGCCGGAGGTCTGCGAATGCGTGCGCAGGGACAGCGACTTGGTGTTCTTCGGGTCGAACTGGCCGACCAGCTTGGCCCACAGCAGGCGCGCGGCCCGCAGCTTGGCGACCTCCATGAAGAAGTTCATGCCGATGGCCCAGAAGAACGACAGCCGGGGCGCGAACGCGTCCACGTCCAGGCCGGCCTCGCGGCCCGCCCGGATGTACTCCACCCCGTCCGCGAGCGTGTACGCCAGCTCCAGGTCGGCCGTGGCCCCGGCCTCCTGGATGTGGTAGCCGGAGATGGAGATGGAGTTGTACCGCGGCATCCGCTGCGAGGTGTAGGCGAAGATGTCGGAGATGATCCGCATCGACGGCTTCGGCGGATAGATGTAGGTGTTGCGGACCATGAACTCCTTCAGAATGTCGTTCTGAATGGTCCCGGCCAGCTTCTCGGGCGGTACGCCCTGTTCCTCCGCCGCCACGATGTAGAGCGCCAGTACCGGCAGCACGGCGCCGTTCATCGTCATCGACACGGTCATCCTGTCGAGGGGGATCCCGTCGAACAGCTGCCGCATGTCGTAGATCGAGTCGATCGCCACGCCCGCCATGCCGACGTCACCCGTCACGCGCGGGTGGTCGCTGTCGTAGCCGCGGTGCGTGGGCAGGTCGAAGGCGACCGACAGGCCCTTCTGGCCGGCCGCCAGGTTGCGCCGGTAGAACGCGTTGGACTCCTCGGCGGTGGAGAAGCCCGCGTACTGGCGGATGGTCCAGGGCTGGTTGACGTACATCGTCGGGTACGGGCCGCGCAGATACGGCGCGATGCCCGGGTAGGTGCCCAGGAAGTCCAGGCCCTCCAGGTCACGGCCGGTGTAGAGCGGCTTGACGCCGATGCCCTCCGGGGTCTCCCAGAGTGCCTCCTCGGCGCCGGTCGCCCGCTTGAGCGCCGAACGCCATTCCTCGGCACCGCCGTCGGCGGTTCCCTCGGCGGTACCCAGCTCGATGCCGGAGAAGTCGGGGATTCCCATCAGGACACTCCCATGCGGTCGAGGGTGGCGGACAGCACGGCCACGGCGTCGCAGCCCGCGAACACGTACGAGTCGACGCCGGCATACCCCGAGGATTCAGCGGGGCGGCCCGCCAGGACCACGTGCCGGGCGCCCGACGCCTTCAGGGACGCGGCGAGCTGCTCGGCCTGCTCCTCGTACAGCGCGTCGCTGGAGCACAGCACGGCCTCGGTGGCGCCGCTGTCCTCGAAACCGCCCTCGGTGACGGGCTCGATGCCGCCCGCCTGGAAGAGGTTGGCGGCGAACGTCGAACGCGCGGTGTACGCGGCGGCCGAACCGATCGTGGCGAGGAAGACGCGGGGGCGGGAGCCGGTGGCCGCGAGGTGGGCGTCGGAGCGGGCGCGCAGCGCCTCGTACGCTTCGTCGCGGCGCACCCTCGGCAGCCCGCCGGACGGCGCCGCGGGCGCGGGCTCGCGCTCCACGGGCTTCTCGGCGAGGAGCGGGAACTCGCTGACACCGGTGATGGGTTCGCGCCGCTTGGCGAGCTTCGCCGTGCGCGCCTGCCAGGTCTTCGCCAGGTCGTCGCGGACCCGGCCGGAGCGCAGGGCGGCCGCCGGGCCCCCGTCGCGCTCGACGCTGCGGAAGTACTCCCAGGCGGCGCCGGCGAGTTCCTCGGTGAGCTTCTCGACGTACCAGGAGCCGCCCGCCGGGTCGATGACCCGGGCCAGATGGGACTCCTCGACGAGGATCGTCGACGTGTTGCGGGCGATGCGGCGGGCGAACGCGTCCGGCAGGCCCAGCGCGTGGTCGAACGGCAGCACGGTGACGGCGTCGGCGCCGCCGACCCCGGCGGCCAGCGTGGCCACCGTCGTGCGCAGCATGTTCACCCACGGGTCGCGGCGGCTCATCATCACCGGCGAGGTGACGGCGTGCTGCACCTGCGCGCCCGCACCGGGCGCCCCGCACACCTCGGCGACCCGCGCCCACAGCCGGCGCGCCGCGCGCAGCTTGGCGATGGTCAGGAACTGGTCGGCGGTCGCCGCGTAGCGGAACTCCAGCTGCCCGCAGGCCTGCTCGACGGTGAGCCCGGCCTCGGTCAGCTCACGCAGGTAGGCCACGCCGGTCGCCACGGACAGGCCCAGCTCCTGCGCGGCCGAGCCGCCGGCCTCGTGGTAGGGCAGCGCGTCCACGGTCAGGGTGCGCAGCCCCGGGTACTCCTCGGCGCACCGCCGCGCGAGCGCGGCCACCGGCGCGAAGTCCTGGGCGGTCCCGGTGCGGGCCTCGTACCCCAGCGGGTCGGCGCCGAGGCTGCCGCGCACCGTCTTCGGGTCGACGCCCTTCTCCTCGTACAGCCCGAACAGCGACCGCGCCGCCTCCTCGACGTCGCGGCCCGCGTCCAGGACGACCGGCGCCAGGTCGAGGAACACGCCGTCCAGGGCCCGGGCGAGCGACTCGACCGGGATGCCGCCCTCGCCGACCGCGAGCCACAGCGAGGTGACGCCGTTCTCCAGGTCGGTGAGGACCGCGCCCTCCGCGAGGGCCGCGTGCCGCTGCCGCACGTCCCAGCCGCCCACGGTGTTGCCCTCGGGGCGGCCGCCGCGCACGAAGGGGGCGAAGCCGGGCAGTCCGGGGTCGGGCGCGGCGTCGCGCGCGGTGTACAGGGGCCGGGTGCGCAGCCCGTCCTCAAGCGTCGTGGACAGGGCGTCCTCAGCTGCCGCGCCCGAGACTTCCTTGCCCGACTTGCGCAGCACGCCCTCGACGAGGGTGTGCCACTGCTCGTGTGTCGCGTCAGGGAACTCGGCGGCCAGTGAGAGCCCGTCGTCAGGCAGGACCGTCATGGTCGGATGCTAGGGCAGGCCGCTTTAGCGGCAGCAGCGCGGGGGCTGTGACGTTTCCCTCGCCGCGGCTGTGACCTGTGCCTCCCAGGTTCCGTACGACCCGTTTCGTACCGTCAGCAGGCCCCGGGGCAGGTCCCGTCGGCGAGCCCGGGCAGCAGTCCGCTCACCGCGTCGCGCTGCTCCGGTCCGACGAACTCGGCGAGTGCCTCCTTGACCGCCGCGGCGAGCAGCCCCGAGGTCTCCTCCAGGCGCCGCCGGGCCTTGTCGGTCAAGGTGACCTGCACACCCCGCTTGTCGCCGCAGACCGTCTGGCGGGTGACCAGGCCGGCGTGCTGGAGGCAGGCGATCTGGTAGGTGAGCCGGGTCTTCGGGCGGCCCAGGAGGTCGGCGATCCGGGTCATGCGCAGGCCGTCCCGCGGGTGCTCGGCCAGCAGACACAGGATGAGGAACTCGTCGTGGGAGACGTCGAGGTTCTCCTTCACCGCGGACCGCAGGCGCTGCTCCACCGCGCCGGTCGCGGCCAGCAGGAGCATCCAGGCGCGCAGTTCGTCGGGGAGCAGCCCCCTGCCCTTCAGGGAGGGGCATTCCGGCTGGTCGGCGGGGTGCTCGTCGGGGGCGGCCATGGTTTCGAGTCTACCTGTTGTTCAAATTTGGATGATGGGCTAGCGTGAGGTCATCCAAATTTGAACCACTGAATCCGGGAGTACCACCATGACCGTCGCCGTGGAAACGGGTGTCTGGCAGCTCGACCCGACCGCCTCCGCCGTGGCGCTGCGACACAGGACGATGTGGGGCCTGGTCAACGTCAAGGGCACCCTCGCCGCCGTCGGCGGCCGCGGCGAGGTCGCGGCCGACGGCACGGCCACCGGCACCGTGACCCTGGACGTCGCCTCGCTGGACACCAAGAACGCCAAGCGCGACACCCACCTGCGCTCGGCCGACTTCTTCGACGCCGACAACCACCCGGAGATCACCTTCGCCGTCCGCGGCGCCGAACTCCGCGGCGGCGACACGGCCCAGGTCGACGGACAGCTGACGGTCCGGGGCATCAGTCGGCCGCACACCCTCACCGCGCGCGTGACGTCGGCGGACGCCGAAGCGCTCACGCTGGAGGCGGAGTTCACCGTGGACCGCGCGGAATTCGGCATGGGCTGGAACCAGCTGGGGATGATCCGGGGCCTGACGACGGTCACCGCCGCCCTGCGGTTCACCCGCGCCCAGGCCTGACCCGGGCGCACCTCGGCGGACCGGCCCTGGCCGTCTGCCCGTACCGGCCGCCCCGGCGGCCGGTACGGGCGGTCCTCGTCAGCCGGTGGTACCGGCCGCCCGCGTCAGCCGGATGTCCTGGCTCGACAGCGTCTGCGGGCCGTCGGTGAAGGCGCGCAGCCGGATCCGCACGCCCGGCCGGGGGAGGGGGAACCTCCCCTTGGGCGCCCGGAGTTCGAGGCTCGTCGTGGTGTGGGCGGGAATCGTGGCCGGGCCGTGCCCGAGCGACCAGTACCTGGTCATCCCCTGGCCCGTGGTGAGCATGAAGTGCGGGGTCAGGGCGGTGCCCGCCGTGTTGGTCACCCGCACGGTCAGCGCCCGGACCGCGCTCGCCGAGGCCCGGCGCACCGCGGTGACCTCCATCCGCAGTGGCGGCGTCCCGGTCACCGCGAGCGCCGCGCTCGCCAGCGCCGGGACGAGCAGCAGCGCCACCGCGGCGACCAGGGCCGGACGCCGCCCCGGCCCGGCCAGCGGTCGCGGCCGCGGCTGCCAGGCCCGCTCGAACTCCGACAGAGGCGCGGTGACCGCCGTCGCCAGCCACAGCGGGGTCATCATCAGGTAGTAGCCGTCCTGGGAACGCGTCGCCAGGTAGAAGGCGCACCAGGGCAGCACGGTCGCCGCCGGGCCCAGCCGCCGTACGAACAGCACGAACAGCGCCAGCAGGGCGGCCGCCAGCAGCATGCTCGCGTGCCCGTACCAGTCGAGACGGTCGCTGCCGTTCGTGAAGTACAGCGAGATGTCCACCAGACCCTGGCCGTGCAGTACCGCCCCCTGGGTCAGCGGCAGCGCGATCCCCTGCAGCCAGCTGCCGGGCTCGTGCACGATGAAGTACGTGTTGATCAGCAGCCACACGGTGGCGGCGACCCCGGCGATCCGCTGGATCACCCCCGCGGCCGCCAGGCCGCCCAGCTCCCCGCGCCGTACCGCGTAGATCCCGGCCAGCAGGAACGGCGCGACGAACCAGGGCAGTTGCTGCGCCGCGCACGCCGCGCCCAGACACGCGGCCCGCGCGATCCCGGCGGCACCGAGCCGCCCGCCGAGCCCGATCCGCGGCCAGCGCACCACCACCGGGATCAGCAGGGCCAGGCCGAGGATCGCCGGGTAGCCGAGCCGGGCGTACGAGGGCAGGAACCCGAAGCCCAGGCAGGCCATCGTCGCCGCCGAGCGCCAGGGCACCGGCAGCATCCGCCACAGCACGATCGCGCCGACGATCAGCGCGCCGGTGCTCAGCGCCGTCGCCGGAGTACCGCCGTGGCTCAGCCACAGCAGCGGGGCGGTGAGCAGCGGGGCCAGCGGTGGATATCCGTAGGTGAAGTCGTAGCCGCCGTCTATCGTCGGCGTGAGCGCGATGCCCTTGCCGGAGAAGAGCCAGGGCCAGGGCTGCCCGTAGACGGTGTGCCCGGCGACCAGCTCCCGGGCGGCCTGGGTGGTGAGGGCCGACTCGTCGCCGCCGCCGTGGTTCATGGCCCAGGCGCACAGGGTGAGCGTCACCGCCGTGACGAGCACCACCACGTCGACCCGGGCCAGGGACAGGGCACGGCGGACCGTCAGGGCCAGCACGCCGGACACCAGGATCGCGGCGTAACAGACGGAGATGACGGCGGCCACGACGAACCGGTGGCCGGCCGCCTGCGTCCACACCGCGCGGGTCCCGATGAACAGGCTCACGTCGGCGAGGAGCGTCAGCACGCGGTGCCACTGCGCGGGGGCGCCCGGGGCGGCGGACACCGCCGACTGTGTCCGCCGGCCGGGTGTCACCAGCTGAGTTTCTGCCAAGTGCACGACACGGACGGTAAACGCGGCCGGTGAGCGGGGCGTCGACACAGGTGAAGAGTCCGGTGTGAGGCGGGTAAGAAGAGGCTTTTCCATGCATGTGTCACACGATGCGGCCGGGGAAAGCACCGCCGATCCGGTCGCGCTTCGTGTCGCTGTTGGGCCGAACGGGTGACTTGGCGTAAGAATTGGCTGGTGCAGGCATGGAGTGCGAGTCAGTTCGGGGGGAGCCGGTGAACCGTTACGACGCCACCGATGAACAGTGGGAGGGGCTCGCGCAGGTCGTGCCGCTACGGGGCCGGGACGCCTGGCCGTCCGCGGTGGACCACCGCTCCCTGCCCGAAGCGGTGACCGAGACCCGCCGCCGCTTCGTCGTCCTGCGGGTCAATGTGTTCGCCGACGCCCGCGAGGTGGCCGAGACGCTCATGGCGGGCATCCCCGTCCTGCTCGACCTCAACGGCGCGGAGACGGATGTCGCCAAGCGCGTCCTCGACTTCAGCACCGGCGTGGTCTTCGGCCTGGCGAGCGGCATGCACCGCGTCGACCGCAACGTGTTCCTCCTGACCCCGCCCGGTACCGAGGTCAGCGGCCTGATGGAGGGCGCGGGCCTCTCGGGCACCTGAGCCCCGAGCCCGGTCCCTCGTTCGTAGGAAGGTCGCGGGGGCGGAACGGTTCGCCTTCCGGCGGAGCCCTACGGTCCGGACATGGCCGTGCCGCTTACGTCCTCCGCGTCAGTCCCTCCTCCGTCTTCCGCGTCCGTCCCGCCCGATCGGGCGCCCGAGTCCGGCGCGCCCGAAGCCGTCCCGCCCGGCCGGGACGGCGTGGCGCGGGCGCGGGTCGTCGAGCTGCGGCCGGCCGCGTTCGCGGGGCTGCGCGGGGTCCGGGTCCCGCTGGGGCCGCTGACGCTGCTCACCGGGCCCAGCGGGTCCGGGAAGTCCAGTGCGCTGCGGGCGTACGAGGCGCTCGCCCGGCTCGGTTCGGGTGCGGCCCTCGCCGAGGTGTTCCCGGATCCCGCGGCCTGCGTGCCGGAACGGGCACGGCCCGACGCCCAGCGCCGGCGCGGATTTCGGATCGGCTGCACGACGGACGGTCCCGAGGGCCCGGTCCGGCTCGACGTCGCCGTGCAGGCCGAACCCGAACTGCGCATCGTGGGGGAGCGGCTGACCGCGGGCGGGGTCGTCCTCCTGGAGACCGCCCTGCGCGACCCGGGGCGGCGCGCCGTACAGGCCGCCTGGCACACGGCCGGATCCTCGCCGGTGACACGCGCCCCGCTCCCGGACGACCGGCTCGGCACCGCGCTGCTCCCGCTGCGCGTGGCCGGCAAGACGGACGGGCAGCGCCGGGTGCTCGCCGCCGCCGAACAGACGCTGGTCGCCCTGCGTTCCGTCTTCGCCTGCGCGCCGCGCCCCGAAGGGATGCGCGAGCCCGTCCCCTTGGGCTCCGGCCGGCTCCTGTCCGGCTGCGACAACCTCGCCGACGTCCTGTGGCGCACCCGCGCGGAGTGCGGACGCCGACACGCGCAGCTCGTCACGGCGGTGCGCGCCGGATGCGCCGGCCCCGTCGCCGACCTGGTCGCCGAACCCCTCGGCGACGGCACCGTGCGGGCGGTGCTCGACCGGGGCGACGGCATCCGGACCGGGCTCGGCCGGCTCGGCGACGGCGAGCTGAGGTACCTCGCGCTGGCCCTGGTGCTGCTCACCGGCCCCGGCGTCCTGGAGGTCGACATGCCCCACGAGGTGCCGGCCGCCCTGCGCACGCTCACCGTCCTCACCGACGGCCTGGACCGGGCCCTGGACGGACGGCAGCGGACCGAACTCCTGGGCCTCGCCGTGCGGATGTGCGGGCTCGGCCACATCCGCCTCGTCGCGGCGGTGAGCGACGCCTCGTGGGCCGCCGGGGCCGCCGGTGTCACGGTGGTACACCTGGACCCGTGACCGAACACCTGGACGTGGCGAAACTCCAGCGCCGCCTGGCCGAGTTCGCGGCCGCGCGTGACTGGCAGCGCTTCCACACCCCCAAGAACCTCGTGGCCGCCCTCAGCGTGGAGGCCTCCGAACTGGTCGAGATCTTCCAGTGGCTGACGCCGGAGGAGTCGGCCCGCGTCATGGACGACCCCGACGGCGCGCGCCGCGTGACGGACGAGGTCGCCGACGTCCTCGCCTATCTGCTGCAGCTGTGCGAGGTGCTCGGCATCGACCCGCTCGCCGCCCTCGACGCCAAGATCGACCGCAACGAACGGCGGTTCCCGGTCCCGGAGAAGGGCGAGAAGTAGGCGCGGGGAGCGGAGGCCGAAGAGAGCACGGGGAGGGGGCGTGTCCGGAAAACGTAGGGAACGTCACATTCCGGAATTACGCTCCGGAGTCAAATTCCCGCCCGAATCCGAATTGTTGTCCGCAGATTTCCGTCTTCCACTGGCTTTCTGTCTCACGGCCCCTCACTCTGGGTAGTGAACAAGGGAGTTCGGGCGGAGGACGTGTGACGAGCACGTCGGACGGACGGGGACGGCCCATGGATGCGGTGCGGCTCATCGTGACCAGCAGGCGCGCCTTGGCGGGAAGCGGCGACGTGCCTCAGACCCTGACGGAGGTGTGGCAGGCTCAGGCCCTGGCGCAAGCGATCGGCAGCCGCCTGGCCGTCTCCGGCCCACCGGAGCTGCGGGGCGAGGCGCTGGGTCTGACCGAGCTGGCGGGCCGGGGCTGCGGCGTCCTGGACACCCCGGAACTCGACCACAGGGACCTGCTCGCCGCCCAGCTCACCGAACTGGACGACGCCCGCCACGCCCTCCTGTGCCTGGGCGGCCTGCTCGCCGAGGTCGGCATCGCCCTCGTCGGCATAGCCAGCGGCGCGGCCGACGAGGGGACGTACTGGCAGTGCATGGAGGCGATCGACGCGGCGGACGAGTCCCGCGACCGGGTCCGCGAGATGCTCCGCAAGCTGGCGGCGCGGGAGGAGGCGTTACCGGAGCGGGGGCCGGGGTGACCGAGCGCGCCCCGACTCCACGGTGCCGTCGGGCGGCGTCAGGTGAGGTCGGGCGGCGTCTCCCTCCTTGGCCGACACCCGGGACGGGGGGTGCCGATGGGGCTGGTGTGCCCCTCGGGTGCAGGATGGATGTATGGACCTTCGAATCTTCACCGAGCCCCAGCAAGGGGCGACCTACGACACCTTGCTCACCGTGGCGAAGGCCACCGAGGACCTCGCATTCGATGCTTTCTTCCGCTCGGACCACTACCTCCGCATGGGCGACGTGAACGGCCTGCCCGGCCCCACCGACGCCTGGATCACCCTCGCCGGACTGGCCCGCGAGACCAAGCGCATCCGCCTCGGCACCCTCATGACCGCCGGAACGTTCCGTCTTCCCGGTGTCCTGGCCATCCAGGTGGCCCAGGTGGACCGGATGTCCGGCGGCCGGGTCGAACTGGGTCTGGGCGCGGGCTGGTTCGCGGAGGAGCACACGGCGTACGGGATCCCGTTCCCGAAGGAGAAGTTCGCCCGTCTGGAGGAGCAGCTGGCGATCGTCACCGGCCTGTGGGCGACCGAGGTCGGCAAGACCTTCGACTTCCACGGCACCTACTACGACCTCACCGACTCCCCGGCGCTGCCCAAGCCCGCCCAGACGAAGATCCCGGTGCTGATCGGCGGCCACGGCGCCACCCGCACGCCGCGGCTGGCCGCGCAGTACGCCGACGAGTTCAACATCCCGTTCGCCTCGATCGAGGACAGCGAGCGGCAGTTCGGCCGGGTGCGTGTCGCGGCCGAGGCGGAGGGCCGCCGGGCCGACGACCTGACGTACTCCAACGCCCTGGTCGTCTGCGTCGGCCGGGACGACCAGGAGGTCGCCCGCCGGGCCGCCGCGATCGGGCGCGAGGTCGACGAGCTGAAGGCCAACGGCCTGGCGGGCTCCCCGGCGGAGGTGGTCGACAAGATCGGCCGGTACGCCGCGATCGGCTCGCAGCGCCTCTACCTGCAGATCCTCGACCTCTCCGACCTGGACCACCTGGAGCTGATCTCCTCCCAGGTCCAGTCGCAGCTGTCGTAACGCCTCGTGGGCCACGCTCGCCCGGCGCGGCGGCAGCTGACGGAGGACCGAGGTCGAGGCGGACCGGGTGAACATGCTCTGACACGCCGCCGGGGCGGGACGGGACACCCAGGTGCCCGCCCCGCCCCGGTGGTGGTGCCTCAGCCGCGCTGCGCGAAGCCGTAGTCGAGGATCTTCTTGGCGTCCTTGAACCGCTCGTCGGCCGACGTGTCGGCGAGGATGGATCCCACCACGGTTTTGTTGCCGCGGGTCGCCGCGAACACCAGGCAGAACTTCGCCTCCGGACCCGAACCGGTCTTCACACCGATCGCACCCCGGTACGACCAGAGCAGCTTGTTGCTGTTCTCCCAGGGGGCCATCGCGTGCGTGCCGCCACCGGGCCGGTACGACTGCATGGCGTCGTACTTCTTGGTGCCGACGACCGTCTTGAACGTCTTGTTCTTCAGCGCGGTCGTGGCCAGCCTGGCCAGGTCGCGGGCGGACGCGTGGTTCCTGCCGTTGGACACCCCGTCGAACGAGTCGAAGTGGGTGTTCGTCATCCCGAGCTCGTGCGCCTTGCCGTTCATCTTCGCGATGAACGACTTCGTGCGCTGCGCCGTCGTCGACCCCGTGCCGTAGGTGTCCGCCAGCGCGTACGCCGCGTCGCAGCCGGACGGCAGCATGAGCCCGTACAGCAGATCCTTCACCTTCATCGAGTCGCCCAGGATCAGCTTGGCGCTGGAGTACCGCGCGTTGCCGGTGACCGGGTCGATGACGTAGTCCGTGTACTCCTTCTTGATCTTCACCTTGCGGTTGAGGTCCACGTGCCGCTGCGACAGCACCACGAGCGCCGTCATGATCTTCGTCGTGGAGCCGGTCCGCAGCTGTGTGTCCGCCCCCTTCCCGAACAGCGTCCGGCCGGTGGCCGCGTTCATCGCGTACGCGCCCTGCGCCGACACCGAGGGCGCCGTCGGAGCCGTCGGCGCGGCCTGGGCGGGAGCGGCCGCGAGTACCCCCGCGGACAGGACGACGGCGGCCGTCGCCGCGACAGCGGCCCGTCTGCCCACGCGTGTACCTGTGCTGATGGTCATGCCAATCCCCGTTCCGTCAGTGGTCAGTTGACGATCACGCACTCCATCAGATCTCGCCCCCGACGACCATGGCGGATCTCACACCCGGCCACCGGACAGGGAAAACCACTGGTCGCGGCGGGGTGAACCAGGGAAACTCGGGCATGTGTTCCTGACGATCTCCACGAGCGGCACCGCCGCCCTCCCGGCCACCGACCTCGGGTTCCTGCTGCACAAGCACCCCGACAAGGCGCAGACCTTCTCCACGTCCTACGGCACCGCGCACGTCTTCTATCCAGAGGCGAACGCCGAGCGCTGCACGGCCGCGCTCCTGCTGGAGGTCGACGCGGTCGCGCTGGTCCGCCGGGGCAAGGGCAAGGGCCGCGGCGGAGCACCCGACGCGGCACTCGCGCAGTACGTCAACGACCGCCCCTACGCGGCCTCCTCGCTGCTCGCGGTCGCCCTGAGCGCGGTGTTCTCCAGCGCCCTGCGCGGCGTGTGCAACGCGCGCCCGGAGCGGGCCGCCGCACCCCTGCCGCTGCGCGTCGAGGTGCCCGCGCTGCCCGCCCGCGGCGGCCCGGAGCTCGTACGACAGCTCTTCGAACCGCTCGGCTGGACCGTGAGCGTCCAACCCGTCGCGCTCGACACGGAGTTCCCGCAGTGGGGCGACTCGCGCTACGTCCGCCTCGTCCTGGAGGCACAGGCGCTGACCCTCGCCGAGGCGCTGCGCCATCTGTACGTGCTGCTGCCGGTCCTCGACGACGCCAAGCACTACTGGGTCTCCTCCGACGAGGTCGACAAGCTGCTGCGGGCCGGCGAGGGCTGGCTGCCCACGCACCCGGAGCAGAAGCTGATCACCAGCCGCTATCTCTCCCGCCGCTGGTCGCTGACCCGGCAGGCGATGGAGCGCCTGGAGCTGGTGCGCCTGGCCGAGGCCGACGACAGCGAGGTCGAGGCGATCGACAACGCGGTCGAGGAGGAGACCGAGGCGGAGGAGAAGCCGACGCCGCTCGCCGTGCAGCGCCGGGACGCGATCGTCGCCGTCCTGCAGGCGTCCAATGCCGCCCGGGTGCTCGACCTGGGCTGCGGGCAGGGTCAGTTGGTCCAGGAGCTGCTCAGGGACGTGCGGTTCACCGAGGTCGTCGGAGTCGACGTCTCCGTGCGGGCCCTGACCATCGCCTCGCGCCGGCTGAAGCTGGACCGGATGGGGGAGCGGCAGGCCTCGCGCGTGAAGCTCTTCCAGGGCTCGCTCGCCTACACCGACAAGCGGCTCAAGGGCTACGACGCGGCCGTGCTGAGCGAGGTGATCGAGCACCTCGACCTGCCCCGGCTGCCCGCCCTGGAGTACGCCGTGTTCGGCCACGCCCGCCCGCGCACGGTCCTCGTGACCACCCCGAACGTCGAGTACAACGTCCGCTGGGAGACCCTGCCCGCCGGACACGTCCGGCACGGCGACCACCGCTTCGAGTGGACCCGCGAGGAGTTCCGCGGCTGGGCGGCGACCGTCGCCGAACGGTACGGCTACGAGGTCGAGTTCCGGCCCGTCGGACCGGACGACCCCGAGGTCGGCCCGCCCACCCAGATGGCCGTGTTCCACATCGACGAGACCGAGAAGAACGACACCGGGAAGAACCACACCGGGCAGAACCACACCGAGAAGGAGGCGAAGGCAGCATGACCGAGACGCAGAAGAAGGGACGGGTCCTCCCCGTCACCGACCTCTCCCTGGTCGTCCTCGTCGGCGCCTCCGGCTCCGGCAAGTCCACCTTCGCCCGCAGGCACTTCAAGCCCACCGAGATCATCTCCTCGGACTTCTGCCGCGGCCTGGTCGCCGACGACGAGAACGACCAGAGCGCGAGCGGGGACGCCTTCGACGTCCTGCACTACATCGCGGGCAAGCGGCTGGCCGCCGGCCGCCGCACGGTCGTCGACGCCACCAGCGTGCAGCAGGACAGCCGACGCCAGCTCATCGAGCTCGCCAAGAAGTACGACGTGCTGCCCATCGCCATCGTGCTCGACGTGCCCGAGGAGGTGTGCGCCGAGCGCAACGCGGACCGCACCGACCGGGCCGACATGCCGCGCCGGGTGATCCAGCGGCACATCCGCGAACTCCGGCGATCCCTCAGGCACCTGGAGCGCGAGGGCTTCCGCAAGGTGCACGTGCTGCGCGGGGCCGAGGAGGTCGACGGCGCCACCGTCGTCACCGAGAAGCGGTTCAACGACCTGACCCACCTCACCGGGCCCTTCGACATCATCGGCGACATCCACGGCTGCGCCGCCGAACTGGAGTCGCTGCTGGCCACGCTGGGCTACGCCGACGGCGTGCACCCCGAGGGCCGTACCGCCGTCTTCGTCGGCGACCTGGTCGACCGCGGCCCGGACAGCCCGGGCGTGCTGCGCCGCGTGATGTCCATGGTGGCGTCGGGCAACGCGCTGTGCGTGCCCGGCAACCACGAGAACAAGTACGGGCGCTACCTCAAGGGCCGCAAGGTCCAGCACACCCACGGGCTCGCCGAGACCATCGAGCAGATGGAGGGCGAGAGCGAGGAGTTCAAGGCCCAGGTCCGCGCATTCCTCGACGGGCTGGTCAGCCACTACGTCCTGGACGGCGGGCGGCTCGTCGTCTGCCACGCCGGCCTGCCGGAGAAGTACCACGGGCGCACGTCCGGACGGGTGCGCTCGCACGCGCTGTACGGCGACACCACCGGTGAGACCGACGAGTTCGGCCTGCCGGTGCGCTACCCGTGGGCCGAGGACTACCGGGGCCGGGCCGCCGTGGTCTACGGCCACACCCCGGTGCCCGAGGCCACCTGGCTCAACAACACCATCTGCCTGGACACCGGCGCCGTGTTCGGCGGCAAGCTGACCGCGCTGCGCTGGCCGGAGCGGGAACTGGTCGACGTACCGGCCGAGCGGGTCTGGTACGAGCCGACGAGGCCGCTGAGCGTCGAGGCGCCCGGCGGGCAGGACGGACGGCCGCTGGACCTGGCGGACGTGCACGGCCGCAGGGGTGTGGAGACCCGGCACGCGGGCCGGGTCGCGGTCCGCGAGGAGAACGCGGCCGCCGCCCTGGAGGTCATGAGCCGCTTCGCGGTGGACCCGCGGCTGCTGCCCTACCTGCCGCCGACCATGGCACCGACGGCCACCTCGCACGAGGACGGCTATCTGGAGCACCCGGCGGAGGCCTTCGCCCAGTACGCGCGGGACGGGGTCGAGCGGGTCGTGTGCGAGGAGAAGCACATGGGCTCGCGGGCCGTGGCCCTGGTGTGCCGGGACGCGGACGTGGCCCGCAAGCGGTTCGGGGTGGACGGCCCCACCGGGTCGCTCTACACCCGCACCGGCCGGCCGTTCTTCGACGACGAGGCCGTGACCGAGGAGATCCTCGGGCGCGTCCGGTCGGCGGTCGGCGAGGCGGGCCTGTGGGACGAACTCGACACGGACTGGCTCCTGCTGGACGCCGAGCTGATGCCGTGGTCGCTGAAGGCGTCCGGGCTGCTGCGCTCGCAGTACGCGGCCGTGGGCGCCGCGTCCGGCGCGGTGTTCCCGGGTGCGCTGGCGGCCCTGGAGGGCGCGGCGGCCCGGGGCGTGGACGTGACCGGGCTGCTGTCCCGGCAGCGCGGGCGGGCCGCCGACGCGGCCGCGTTCACCGACGCCTACCGGCGCTACTGCTGGACCACGGACGGACTGGACGGCGTGCGCCTCGCCCCGTTCCAGATCCTGGCCGTCCAGGGGCGCAGCCTGGCCGCCGTGCCGCACGACGAGCAGCTCGCGCTGATCGACCGGCTCGTCGAGCACGACGGGACCGGACTGCTGCAGACCACGCGGCGGCTGTTCGTCGACACCGGGGACCCGGAGTCGGTGCGGGCGGGCGTCGACTGGTGGCTGGAGATGACCGGACGCGGCGGCGAGGGCATGGTCGTCAAGCCGGTCGGCGCGGTGGTGCGCGACAAGGAGCACGGCCGGCTGGTCCAGCCGGGCATCAAGTGCCGGGGCCGCGAGTACCTGCGGATCATCTACGGTCCCGAGTACACCCGTCCGGACAACCTGGACCGGCTGCGGCATCGGTTCCTGAACCACAAGCGGTCGCTCGCGATCCGTGAGTACGCCCTGGGTCTGGAGGCCCTGGACCGGCTGGCGGAGGGCGAGCCGCTGTGGCGGGTGCACGAGGCGGTGTTCGGGGTGCTGGCGCTGGAGTCGGAGCCGGTGGACCCGCGTCTCTGAGCGCCTCGCACCACCCTTGTGCCCCACACCTTTCTGTCCCTAGGGTGAGCTGCCCTGTCGCGAATTGTCGCGTACGCGTCGTGTTCGCAAGCCCTGGAAGGAGTGGTGGACATGGAGATCAAGAAGGTCGTGGTCCGCGAGGACCAGAGCACCAGCCGCCGGCCGGCGATCCTGGAGAAGCGGCCGACCCGCTGACCGGAGGGCGGCATGCGCGTTCAGCTGGTGACGATGCCCTGGCATCCGATCGATCTTCCCTCGCTGCAGGTGGGCCTGCTGCACCGCCTGGTGCGGCAGGCCCGCCCGGCCGACGAGGTGACCGAGTTCCACGGGTCGCTGCGCTGGGCGGAGTTCCTCCTGGAGCGCTCCGCGGGGCGGCTGCGCCCCGGCGACTACGTGGCCGTCGGCAGCGACTCGATCTTCCACGGCCTGGGCGACTGGGTCTTCTCGGGCGCCCTGTACGACGACCCCGACTGGGGCACCGCCCGGCTGCGGGACTACGCGGCCGCCCGTGACGTCTTCATCGACACGGCCCTCGACATGCGGCCGTACGCCGCCGGGTTCATCGCCGCGTGCGCCGCGGAGGTGCTCGCCACGCGGCCCGACGTCGTCGGGTTCACCACCACGTTCATGCAGAACGTGTCCTCCCTCGCGCTCGCCCGCGAACTCAAGCGGCGCCGCCCGGAGCTGACCGTCGTCTTCGGCGGCAGCAACTGCGACGGCCCCATGGGCCACGCCCTGCACCGCAACCACCGGTTCGTCGACCACGTGGTGCGCGGCGAGGCGGAGTACGCCCTCCCCGCCCTGTTACGCCACCTGGACGAGGGCACCCGGCCGGTGGACGTCCCCGGCCTGTGCTGGTGGGACGGGGAACTGTCCCGGGCCAACACCGAGACGCGGCGGACGGTGGCGCCCGCCGACATACCCTCCCCCGACTACGACGACTGGCAGGCCGCCCTGGAGGCCTCCCCGGTCCTGGAGTACGTCCATCCCAAGCTGGTCGTCGAGGGTGCCCGGGGCTGCTGGTGGGGCGAGAAGCACCACTGCACCTTCTGCGGGCTCAACGGCTCGTCCATGGCCTTCCGCGCCAAGCCGGGTCAGCGGCTGTGGGAGGAGATCGACCGCCTCGTCCGGCGCCACCGGCTCCTGGACGTCGTCACCGTCGACAACATCATCGACATGGCGTACTTCCGGGACTTCCTGCCGCGCGTGGTGGAGAGCGGCTGGGACCTGCGGCTGCACTACGAGGTCAAGTCCAATCTCACCCGCGACCAGCTCCGCCTTCTCGGCGAGTCGGGCACGGTGCACATCCAGCCCGGCATCGAGAGCCTGGGCAGCCGGGTCCTCGACCTCATGGACAAGGGCGTCACCGGCGCCCGCAACATCCGCACGCTCAGGGAGTGCGAGAACCACGGCCTCACCTGCTCCTGGAACCTCCTCTACGGCTTTCCCGGCGAGAGCGCCGAGGACTACGACCCCGTGATCGACCAGATCCCGGCGCTCGTCCACCTCCAGCCGCCGAGCGGCGCCCACCGCATCCAACTGGAGCGGTTCAGCCCGCACTTCACCGACCCGGGCCTCGGCTTCGGCAAGCGGCGCCCGGCCGAGATGTACCAGCACGTCTACGACCTGCCCGAGGACGAACTCGCCGATCTGGTCTACCTGTTCGACAGCGAGGACGCCGGTATCGCGGGCCGGGTCGAGCGGCGGCTCAAGGAGGCCGTCGCCCAGTGGCGGGCCGGACATCCGCACTCGCGCCTGCTGTTCGAGGAGGACGGCGAGGACCTCCTCGTGCACGACCGGCGGCACGACCGGCCGCACACCACCCACCGCCTCACCGGCTGGGCGGCGGCCGCGCTGCGCCGGCTGGAGGAGGGGCGGACCGAGTCCGCGCTGCACCGGCTGCTGACGGACGACGGCCACGAGGTGAGCGCCGCGGAGCTCGGCGAGTGGGTCCGGCACGCCTTCCGCCTGGGCCTGTTGTTCCGCGACGGACTCACCTATGTCTCGCTGCCCACCTGGGACGCTCCGGTCCGGATGCCCGACGGCGCGGCGGTGGCCGGATGACCGGGCTGCCCACCGTGGTCCCGCACCGCGTCCGGGGCCGCCGGGTGGCGGTGGACGGCCCGCTGCGCCTCGCCGCGGGCGGTCGGGAGACGGCCGTGGCGGTCCAGTTCCTGCGCGAGTGCGTGGGCCGGGGCCTGGACGCCGAGTGGACTTGGGCGGCGGACGACGCGGGGACCCCGGACGACGCGCGGACTCCGTACGACCTCCGCGTCCTGCGCCATCTGCCGCCTCCCGTCGAACGTGCCGGTGAGCCGGGGGAGTTGACCGCGTGGCGGACCGGGTACGTCTACGGGGCGCTGTACCACCGGCGTGGCCCCGACTTCGTCACCGTCCTGGACCGCAGGGACGCCGGCACCGCCGCCCGCCTCACCCTTGACCATCCCGACCTGCTCGCCGCCTTCGACCGCCTGGGGGAGCCCACGCCCCTGGACGCGCTGGACGCCGTACACCGGGAGGCCGTCGGCCTGCTCGGCGCCGAGCGGCTGGCGCTGGTCACCGACGGCTGGGCGGTGGCGCTGCCGCCCCGCATCCGGCGCTGGCCGGTGCCCTGCACCGGGATCTGAGGCCGGGGCCGGCCGAGGTCCCGCGGACCGGACCTCAGCCGACCAGCCGCAGCCGCTGCCCGCACACCCCGATCCGGACCGTCTGTCCCCAGGTCAGTTCCAGCGCGTCGCTCTCGATGCCGTCGCCGAAGGCGATGAGCCGGTCGGACTCGACGGTGACCGAGAGGGCCGCCGAGGCCGCGAGTTCGCCCGCCACCAGGGAGGTCCCCGTGGCGGGCGATGGCCAGGCCTCCCGGACGAACCACAGCAGCCGGTCCTCGGACGGCGCGGGCAGCGGCAGCCGGCCGCCCCGCTCCTGCCACAGCGACCGCAGCCATCCGGTGGCCCCGGTCCCGGTGCCCACCAGCACCCCGGAGGAGGCCTGGGCCTCGACGACACCCCCGTCGCCGTCGAGGCCCAGGCGGTAGCGGGCCGTCTGGTGGCCGGCCGCGCCCAGATAGATCTCGTTGAGCGCGACCAGCCGCTGCGTGTCGTCCGCGACGGCCTCGACCATGGTGAGCTCGTCCACGCCGGTGCCCCGGGCCAGGGCGGCCGGCAGCAGCGCCGCGGCGGCCGCCGGCCGGTGCCGGACCAGCACGCCGAGGTTGCGGCCGGGATCGGTGTCGATGCCCACCACCGGCTGGCCCGTGAGGTACTTGGCGGCGTTCGCCACCAGCCCGTCCTGGCCGACCACGACCACCACGTCCTCAGGAGCGAACAGGAAGCGGTCCAGGTCGCCCCGCTCCACCCGGCTCTGCCGCCAGCTCAGCGGCACCGCCGCGGCCACCTCGGCGAGCGCGCGGCGGGTGCGGTGGTGGCGCTCGGCGACCTCGTCGATGTCACGGCCGCGGGAGGCGAGGACGAAGGCGGCCTGGCCGTGCGTGCCGTACCGGGCCGTCAACTCCTCGTACTCCGTGGTGCGGTGGACCAGCACGGCACGCGGCGCGAGACTCATTCAGGATTCCCCGGGGCCCCGCCGAGCCGGGCGAGCAGCCCCGTCACCACGTCCGGCGACACGGTGAGGCTGTCGATCCTGGGCAGGTTCTCCGCCAGCCGCGTCGCGGTCAGCGCGTGCAGCGTCGCCACGCCGTCCACCCCGGCGTCCTGGTGCACCCGCAGCCACGCGGCCTGCGCCGCCGCCCGCGCCTCACCCACCTCGCGCGCGCCCTCGGCCTCCGCGCGGGCGAGCCGCGCCGAACGCGCCGCCTCGGCCTCGGCGAGCTTCACGGTACGGGCCGCCTCCGCGTCGGCGAGCCGCACCGTCCGGGCCGCCTCCGCCTCGGCCAGCTTCACGGACCGTGCCGCCTCGGCCTGCGCGCGCACCGCGTCCGCCGCCGCGTGCTCCTCGGCCTCGCGGCGGGCGTTCGTACCGCGCTGGTCGACCAACTGCTCCTCGCGCCGGGCGAGTTCGATCTGGCTGGCCAGCTCGTTCTCGGCGATGGCCCGCTCCCGCTCGACGGCCACCGCCCGCCGCTCGTAGGTGGCCCGGTCGGCCTCCTGCTGGATCTGCTCACGGGCCGGCGTGCGCAGCGCCCGCTCCACCTCCGGCTCGGGCCGCAGCGCCACCACGCGGACGGCGACCACCTCGATGCCGGTGGCCGGCAGGCGGGGCTCCGCGCCCAGCCCCTGGGCGATCCGCTCGCGCACCGCGCTGACGCCGTCGACCAGCGCGGCCGACAGGGGCGTGCGGGCCAGTACGCCCAGCGCGTGCTCCTGCGCCGCCTCGGTGAGCAGCGTGGCCAGCTGTTCGAGCGGCGTGCCGCGCCAGGCCCCGGTGTCCGGGTCGATGGAGAAGTCGAGGCGGGCGGCGGCGACGGCCGGGTCGCCGATCCGGTAGGTGACCGTCGCCTGCACCGCCACGTCCTGGAAGTCGGACGTCCGGGCGTGGAAGGTCATCGCCAGCTCCCGGTCGTCGACCGGCACCTCGGAGAGCGCGGCGGTCAGCGAGCGGAACCAGAAGCTGAGCCCCGGGCCGTCGTGGGCCAGCTCTCCCGAGCGGTGGTGTCTGATGTGCGCCGTCGGGGCGCCGCGCAGATGGCGCCAGCCCAGGCGCCGCGTGATGTCGGCCATGGGACCCCCCTCATCGTTTTTCGTCATGTGGACGATAATCGACGAGGCTGCTTGTCGTCAATGGGACGAAAACAAGAGCGCGCGGAAACGGTCGAGCAGGGGGTGAAGGCGGTCCTCGATGGTCAGGATGGAGGCATGGGATTCCATGTCGACTCCGAGGCCGGGCGGCTGCGCCGCGTCATCCTGCACCGGCCGGATCTTGAGCTCAAAAGGCTCACCCCCAGCAATAAGGACGCCCTCCTCTTCGACGACGTGCTGTGGGTGCGTCGGGCGCGCGCCGAGCACGACGGCTTCGCCGACGTGCTGCGCGACCGGGGGGTCGTCGTCCATCTCTTCGGCGAGCTGCTCACCGAGGCCCTGGCGATCCCGGCGGCCCGCACGCTCGTCCTGGACCGGGTCTTCGACGAGAAGGAGTACGGCCCGCTGGCCACCGACCATCTGCGCGCCGCCTTCGAGACCCTGCCCGCACGCGAACTCGCCGAGGCGCTGGTCGGGGGCATGACCAAGCGCGAGTTCCTGGACGCGCACGCGGAGCCGACCTCCGTCCGCTTCCATGTGATGGACCTCGACGACTTCCTGCTCGGCCCGCTGCCCAACCACCTCTTCACCCGTGACACGTCCGCCTGGATCTACGACGGGGTCTCCATCAACGCCATGCGGCTGCCCGCCCGCCGGCGCGAGACCGTGCACTTCGAGGCGATCTACCGGCACCACCCCCTCTTCCGCGACGAGGATTTCCACGTCTGGTCCCGGGGTCAGTCCGACTACCCCTCCACCATCGAGGGCGGCGACGTCCTGGTGATCGGCAACGGCGCCGTGTTGATCGGCATGAGTGAGCGCACCACGCCGCAGGCCGTGGAGATGCTCGCGCACAAGCTGTTCGCGGCGGGGTCGGCCCGTACGATCGTCGCGCTCGACATGCCCAAGCGGCGGGCCTTCATGCATCTCGACACCGTGATGACGATGGTCGACGGCGACACCTTCACCCAGTACGCCGGGCTCGGCATGCTGCGCTCGTACACCATCGAACCGGGCAGCGGCGAGAAGGAGCTCAAGGTCACCGACCATCCGCCGGAGCACATGCACCGCGCGATCGCCGCCGCCCTCGGTCTGAGTGAGATCCGGGTCCTGACCGCCACCCAGGACGTGCACGCCGCCGAGCGCGAGCAGTGGGACGACGGCTGTAACGTCCTGGCCGTGGAACCCGGCGTGGTCGTCGCCTACGAGCGGAACTCCACCACCAACACGCACCTGCGCAAGCAGGGCATCGAGGTGATCGAGATCCCGGGCAGCGAGCTGGGGCGCGGCAGGGGAGGGCCGCGCTGCATGAGCTGTCCCGTAGAGCGAGACGCAGCTGCATAGAAATGTGAATCTTCGTATAGGGTTCCAAGTCTTCACTGTTCTCGTATGTCTGGAGCGCCCCCATGGCGACAGTCCCGACCTCCCTCGCAGGCCGCCACTTCCTCAAGGAGCTGGACTACACCGGGGCGGAGTTCCGCGGCCTGATCGAGCTGGCCGCCGAGCTGAAGGCGGCCAAGCGGGCGGGGGCCGAGACGCGGTACCTGCGGGGCAGGAACATCGCCCTGGTCTTCGAGAAGACCTCGACACGCACCCGCTGCGCGTTCGAGGTCGCCGCCGCCGACCAGGGCGCCTCGACGACGTACCTCGACCCCTCCGGCTCGCAGATGGGGCACAAGGAGTCGGTGAAGGACACCGCCCGGGTCCTCGGCCGGATGTTCGACGCCATCGAGTACCGGGGGCACAGCCAGGGCATCGTCGAGGAACTGGCCGCCTATGCCGGCGTCCCCGTCTACAACGGTCTGACCGACGAGTGGCACCCCACCCAGATGCTCGCCGACGTGCTCACCATGACCGAGCACACCGACAAGCCGCTGACCGAGATCGCCTTCGCCTACCTCGGTGACGCCCGCTACAACATGGGCAACTCCTACCTGGTCACCGGCGCCCTGCTGGGCATGGACGTGCGGATCGTCGCGCCCCGGCTGCTGTGGCCGGACGACACGATCGTCGAGGTGGCCCAGCAACTGGCCGGCGCGTCCGGCGCCCGGATCACGCTCACCGACGACGTGAAGGAGGGCGTGCGCGGCGCCGACTTCGTCGCCACCGACGTCTGGGTGTCCATGGGCGAGCCGAAGGAGGTCTGGGACGAGCGCATCGCGCTGCTGGGCCCGTACGCCGTGACCATGGACGTGCTGCGCGCCACCGGCAACGACGGCGTGAAGTTCCTGCACTGCCTGCCGGCCTTCCACGACCTCGGCACCGACATCGGCCGCGAGATCCACGAGCGGCACGGGCTGACCGAGCTGGAGGTCACCGACGAGGTCTTCGAGTCGGAGCACTCCGTGGTCTTCGACGAGGCGGAGAACCGTATGCACACGATCAAGGCCGTCCTCGTGGCCACGCTCGCCGGCTCCACGGCACCGAGTCTCGGCTGACCGGCGCCTCGAAGGCCTGAACAGGCCTTATCCTGACCGGCGGCCCTGAGCCACCCCTGCCACGGCCGCCACCGCGACACATCCGTCGCACCAGCACCATCAGAAACGAGCACCACCCGCATGCCCGCTCCACGCATCAAGTCCCCCGGCGCGCTGATAGCCGAATCCGGCGCCGACCGCGAGGGACACGGCCTCAAGCGCACGATGGGCCTCTTCCAGCTGATCTGCTTCGGCGTCGGCGCGATCGTCGGCACCGGCATCTTCGTCGGCCTGTCCGACTCGGTCGCCCAGGCCGGTCCCGCGGTCGTCGTCTCCTTCATCCTCGCCGCGATCACCTGCGTCTTCACCGCCTTCGCCTTCGCGGAGCTGGGCGGCGCGATCCCGGTCTCCGGCTCGTCGTACTCCTTCGCCTACGCGGGCCTCGGCGAGACCACCGCCTTCCTGGTCGGCTGGTGCCTGCTCCTGGAGTACGGCATCTCGATCTCGGCCGTCGCCGTCGGCTGGAGCGAGTACGTCAACGAACTGCTGCACAGCCTCACCGGGTGGCAGCTGCCCCAGGCGCTGTCCGCCGGTCCCGCCGACCACGGCATCGTCAACCTGCCCGCCGTGATCGTCATCGCCATGGCCTGCGTGCTGCTGGTGCGAGGCGTGCGCGAGAGCGCCCGCGCGACGGCCGCCATGGCCGCGGTGAAGCTGGCCATCCTGGTCGCCTTCTGCGCCATCGGCTACAGCGCCTTCAAGGACGGCAACCTCACCCCGTTCTCCCCGGCCGGACTCGGCGGCATCGGCGCCGGCACCACGGCCGCCTTCTTCTCGTACATCGGCTTCGACGCGATCACCACGGCCGGCGAGGAGGCGAAGAACCCGCGCCGCGACATCCCGGTCGCCATCCTCGTCTGCATGGGCCTGGTCACGCTGCTGTACTGCGCGGTCGCCGTCGCCGCCATCGGCGCCATCGGCGGCGACCAGGTCGCCGGCCGGCCGGCCGCGCTGTCGTACGTCGTCAACCAGGTCACCGGGTCCGAGATCGGCGGCGGGGTCATCGCCTTCGGCGCGGTGGTCGCCATCGCGTCCGTGGTGCTCGCCGTGATGTACGGCCAGACCCGCATCCTGATGTCGATGTCCCGCGACGGACTCATCCCGCGCGTCTTCGAGAAGGTCTCGCCCCGGACCTCGACCCCCGTGGCCGGCACCCTCATCGTCGCGCTCGTCTTCGCGCTCCCGGCGGCCTTCGCTCCGCTGGACGCCGTGATGAACCTGTGCACCATCGGCACGCTCGCCATCATGGCCGCCGTCAACATCGCGGTGATCGCCCTGCGCCGCCGCGAACCGGGCCTCGCCCGCACCTTCCGGGTGCCGCTGTACCCCGTCGTCCCGGTGCTCGGCGTCGGCTTCTGCCTGTACCTGATGTACGAGACGGGCTGGACCACCTGGATCCAGTTCGCGGCGTTCCTCGTGGTCGGGCTCCTGGTGTACCTCGCCTACGGGCGCCGGAACTCCACGCTCGGCAGGACCGTCGACGCGGAGGTCACGCAGGACGCCACTGACGCGGTACCACAGGCAGTCTGAACCACACCGCCTTGCCCGACGGGGTGGGGCGGTGACCGCAGGACGAGCTCAGGGCGCGGATCAGCAGCAGACCGCGCCCGTGCTCCTGCCACGGGTCCGGCGTCTCGACCGTGGGCCGGGTGAGGTTGCCGGGCGGCGCCGGGTCGGCATCGTGCACCTCGACCTGGCAGCCGGTCGGCAGCAGCTCCACCACCAGCTCTATCGGGCCGTGCCCCGCGGTGTGCTCCACCGCGTTGGCGACCAGCTCCGCCGTGAGCAGCTCCGCGGTGTCGCAGTCGGCCGCGTGCTCCCGCTCGGTCAGCGCCGTGCGCACCAGCGCACGCGCGACCGGCACCGCGGCCGCGGTGTGCGGCAGGGCGATGCGCCAGGAGGCCGGGGCGGAGGAGGGTTCGTACAAGGCTGTTCCGTTCATGGAGCAGGCTGTCCTGCTTTCAATCTCAGGAATGGTACGGGGCCCGACTACAGCGGCTCTCGACGGGCCCCGCACGGGGCCTTCCGCCCCGGTACAGGCGGCTTACCCGGGCCGGCGGCCCGCCTCGCACGCCCGCTCGGGCTGTTACCGCGTTATCGACGTCCGGTGACGGACGTGACCGGACTCGGCCATATGGCGGCAGCGCTGTCGCGCAGTCGTGACGACAGTCACAAATGGGTGATAGCTTCATGGGGTAGAGCTACGTGAGGCATCGCCGCCCAAGGAGGCCGCACGTCATGAGTCCCTTCACCGGCTCCGCCGCCCGCACCGGCGACTGGCAGCACCTGCGGGTCGAGCTCGCCGACGGCGTCGCCACCGTGACCCTCGCCCGCCCCGACAAACTCAATGCCCTCACCTTCGGCGCCTACGCCGATCTGCGCGACCTGCTCGCCGAGCTGTCCCGCGAACGGTCGGTGCGCGCCCTGGTGCTGGCCGGAGAAGGCCGGGGCTTCTGCTCGGGCGGCGACGTCGACGAGATCATCGGCGCGACCCTGTCCATGGACACCGCCCAGCTCCTCGACTTCAACCGGATGACCGGGCAGGTCGTCCGGGCCGTACGCGAGTGCCCGTTCCCGGTGATCGCCGCGGTGCACGGCGTGGCGGCCGGGGCCGGCGCGGTGCTGGCCCTGGCGGCCGACTTCCGGGTCGCCGACCACACGGCCCGCTTCGCCTTCCTCTTCACCCGGGTCGGCCTGTCCGGCGGAGACATGGGCGCGGCCTATCTGCTGCCCCGGGTCGTCGGCCTCGGCCACGCCACCCGGCTGCTCATGCTGGGCGATTCCGTGCGGGCGGCGGAGGCCGAACGGATCGGCCTGATCAGCCAGCTGACCGAGGACGGCCACGTCGACGAGGCGGCCCAGGCCCTCGCCCGCCGCCTGGCCGACGGCCCGGCCCTCGCCCACGCCCAGACGAAGGCCCTGCTCACCGCCGAACTGGACATGCCACTGGCGGCAGCGGTGGAACTGGACGCCTCGACACAGGCCCTGCTGATGAACGGCGAGGACTACGCGGAGTTCCACGCGGCTTTCAAGGAGAAGCGCCCTCCGAAATGGCAAGGGCGGTGACCATGCCCACCAGCCATCCCCAACGCATCGCGATCATCGGCGGCGGCCCCGGCGGCCTCTACGCGGCCGCCCTGCTCAAACGCCTCGACCCCGGCCGCGACGTCACCGTCTGGGAACGCAACGCCCCCGACGACACCTTCGGCTTCGGCGTGGTCCTCTCCGACGAGACCCTCGGCGGCATCGAACACGCCGACCCGACGGTCTACGAGGCCCTTCAACGGGACTTCGTGCGCTGGGACGACATCGACATCGTCCACCGCAACACCGGCTACACCTCCGGCGGACACGGCTTCGCCGCCCTCGGCAGAAAACGCCTCCTGGAGATCCTGCACGAGCGCTGCCACGACCTCGGCGTCGAGCTGCGCTTTCGCAGCGAGGCCCCGTACCCGGCCTGGCTCAGCGAGGCGTACGACCTCGTCATCGCCGCGGACGGGGTGAACAGCACCACCCGCGAGGCCTACTCCGACGTGTTCCGGCCCCAGGTGACCACCCACCGCTGCCGCTACATCTGGCTCGCCGCCGACTTCGCCTTCGACGCCTTCCGCTTCGAGATCGCCGAGACCGAACACGGCGTGATGCAACTGCACGGCTACCCCTTCGCGTCCGACGCCTCCACCGTGATCGTCGAGATGCGCGAGGAGGTGTGGCGGGCCGCCGGTTTCGAGGAGCTCGGCGAGGCGGAGTCCGTGGAACGCTGCGCCAAGATCTTCGCGGACGCGCTCGGCGGCCGCCCGCTGCGCTCCAACAAGTCCGCCTGGACCACCTTCCGTACGGTCGTCAACGAGCGCTGGTCCCACGGCAACGTCGTCCTCCTCGGCGACGCCGCGCACACCGCCCACTTCTCCATCGGCTCCGGCACCAAGCTCGCCGTGGAGGACGCCCTCGCCCTGGCCGCCTGCCTGGAGGAACAGCCGTCCCTTCAGGACGCGTTGGCGGCCTACGAGACGGAACGCAAGCCCGTCGTCGCCTCCACCCAGCGCGCCGCCCGGGCCAGCCTGGAGTGGTTCGAGAACCTCGGGCTCCACCTCGGCCAGCCGCCCCGCCAGTTCGCCTTCAACCTGCTCACCCGCAGCCGCCGCGTCACCCACGACAACCTCCGGCTGCGCGACGCCCACTTCACCGAGGCCGTGGAGCAAGAGTTCGGCTGCCCGCCCGGCACACCCCCGATGTTCACCCCCTTCCGGCTGCGCGGACTGAACCTGCGCAACCGGGTCGTCGTCTCGCCGATGGACATGTACTCGGCGGTGCAGGGCGTCCCCGGCGACTTCCACCTCGTCCACCTGGGCGCCCGAGCCCTCGGCGGCGCCGGCCTGGTGATGACCGAGATGGTGTGCGTCAGCGAGGAGGGGCGGATCACCCCGGGCTGCACCGGCCTCTACACCGGCCGGCAGGCCGAGGCCTGGCGGCGGATCACCGAGTTCGTGCACACGCAGGCCCCCGGCACCGCGATCGGCGTGCAGCTGGGCCACTCCGGGCGCAAGGGCTCGACCAAGCTGATGTGGGAGGGCATGGACGAACCGCTGCCCGACGGCAACTGGCCGCTGGTGGCCGCCTCCCCGATCCCGTACAAGCCGGGCAGCCAGACCCCGCGTGAGCTCTCCCGTGCCCAACTCACCGACATACGGGAGCAGTTCACGTCCGCCGCGTGGCGTGCCGCCCGGGCCGGCTTCGACCTCCTCGAACTGCACTGCGCGCACGGCTATCTGCTCTCCGGCTTCCTCTCCCCGCTCACCAACCGGCGCACCGACGCCTACGGCGGCTCGCTGGCCAAGCGGCTCCGTTTCCCGCTGGAGGTCTTCGACGCCGTACGCGGGGTGTGGCCGGAGGAACGGCCGATGACAGTGCGCATCTCCGCCACCGACTGGGCCGAGGGCGGCACCACGGCCGAGGACGCCGTCGAGATCGCCCGCGCCTTCGCCGCGCACGGCGCCGACGCGATCGACGTGTCGAGCGGGCAGGTCGTGGACGAGGAGCGACCGGAGTACGGGCGGTCGTACCAGACACCGTTCGCCGACCGTATCCGGCACGAGGTCCGCGTCCCGGTGATCGCGGTCGGCGCGATCTCCTCCTGGGACGACGTCAACTCCCTGCTCCTGGCCGGGCGTACGGACCTGTGTGCGCTGGCCCGCCCCCACCTCTACGACCCGCACTGGACGCTCCACGCGGCCGCCGAGCAGGGGTACGACGGTCCCGGCGTCGTCTGGCCCGACGCCTACCGCGCCGGCAGCCGGCCCCCGCAGACCGGTCGCACGGACGCCCCCAAGCCCCGGCTCAAGCTGGACTGACCCCGGCCGGCGCGATGACCGGGACGAGGCGCCGCGGGGCGGGGCCGGGGGTCACAGGCCCACGTAGGCCGCCCCCGCGTCCCGCAGCCGCTCGTGCAGCGCCCGGAACACCTCGGCCGAGCGGGCGCCCGGCCAGTCGGCGGGCAGCAGGTGCGGGGGCAGGCCCGGGTCGATGTAGGGAAGGTGGCGCCAGGAGTCCAGGGCCAGCAGGTAGTCGCGGTAGGCCTCCTCCGGCGGGGTGTCCGCGCGGTGCCCCCAGTCGTGCAGCACGGGCGCGTGCACGTCGAGGAACGCCTCGTGCTCCTTGGCGATCGCTGCCAGGTCCCACCAGCGGGCCACCGCCTCGGCCGTCGGGGCGAAGCCGAGGTGATCGCCGCGGAAGAAGTCGACGTACGGGTCGAGCCGCAGCCGCTGGAGGGTGTGCCGGGTCTCCTCGTACAGCCGCGCCGGGGCGATCCACACCCCGGGGGAGGCCGTGCCGAAGCCCAGACCGGCCAGCCGGGAGCGCAGCACGTGCCGCTTCTGCCGCTCCGACTCGGGCACCGAGAACACGGCGAGCACCCAGCCCTCGTCCTCGGGCGGCGCGGTCGCGTAGATGCGCCGGTCGCCGTCGTCGAGCAGCTGCCGCGCCTGTGCCGACAGTTCGTAGCCGGCCGCGCCCTGCGCCGTACGGGCCGGCAGCAACAGCCCGCGGCGTTTGAGCCGGGAGACCGACGAGCGTACGGACGGCGCGTCCACGCCGACCGCGGCCAGCAGTCGGATCAGCTCGGCGACGGGCACCGGACCGGACATGAAGCGGCCGTACGCGCCGTAGAGCGTGACGATGAGGGACCGTGGGGCGTGCTGCTCGGACACGTTGATCATCTTAGGTCTTCGGCGTCACTGCTGGTCACCTTCGGTGCGCAGGCGGAATCGCTGGAGCTTGCCGGTCGCCGTGCGGGGCAGCGCGTCCAGCAGGACGATCTCGCGCGGGCACTTGTACGGCGCCAGCTCGGACTTGACGAAGGCGCGCAGCGCCTCGGTGTCGCGCTCGGCGCCCTCCTTCAGCACGACGTACGCCACCACCACGTGTCCGCGCGCCTCGTCGGGCCGTCCGACCACCGCCGCCTCGACCACGTCCGGATGGCGCAGCAGCGCGTCCTCGACCTCCGGTCCGGCGATGTTGTACCCCGCCGAGATGATCATGTCGTCCGCGCGGGCGACGTACCGGAAGTAGCCGTCGTCCTCGCGGACGTAGGTGTCGCCGGTGACGTTCCAGCCGTCGCGGACGTAGTCGCGCTGCCGGGGGTCGGCGAGGTAGCGGCAGCCGACCGGCCCGCGCACGGCGAGCAGGCCGGGCTCGCCGTCGGGCACCGGCTCCCCGTCCTCGTCCTGCACGCGCGCGTGCCAGCCCGGTACGGGCACGCCCGTCGTGCCGGGCCGGATCCGCTCGTCGGCGGCGGAGATGAAGATGTGCAGCAGCTCGGTGGCGCCGATGCCGTTGATGATGCGCAGGCCGGTGCGCTCGTGCCAGGCCCGCCAGGTGGCGGCGGGCAGGTTCTCGCCGGCCGAGACGCAGCGCCTGAGGGACGCGGTGTCGTGGCCGCCCAGCTCGTCGAGCATGGCGCGGTAGGCGGTCGGCGCGGTGAACAGCACCGACACCCGGTGCTCGGCGATGGCGGGCAACAGCTGCTGGGGTCCGGCCTGTTCGAGGAGCAGGGAGCTGGCGCCGGCCCGCATCGGGAACACCACCAGCCCGCCCAGCCCGAAGGTGAAGCCCAGCGGGGGGCTGCCCGCGAACACGTCGTCCGCACGGGGTCCGAGCACATGCTTCGAGAAGGTGTCCGCTATCGCCAGCACGTCCCGGTGGAAGTGCATGCACCCCTTCGGGCGGCCGGTGGTGCCCGAGGTGAACGCGATCAGCGCGACGTCGTCGGCCGCGGTGTCCACGGCGGTGTACGGCGTGCCGGGATCCGGGCGGTGCAAGAGGTCGTCCGGTGTGTCACCGCCGTACGTGGTGACGCGCAGCCCGGGAATCTCGGCCTTCGTCAGGTCGTCGACCGCCCGGACGTCGCACAGGGCGTGTCCCACCCGGGCGATCTCGCAGATCGTGGCCAGCTCGTGCGGACGCTGCTGGGCCAGCACGGTGACGGCGACCGCGCCCGCCTTCAGTACCGCCAGCCAGCAGGCCGCGAGCCAGGGCGTGGTCGGGCCGCGCAGCAGGACGCGGTTGCCGGGGACCACGCCGAGGTCGTCGGTGAGGACGTGCGCGACATGGTCGACGCGGGCGCGCAGGTCGCCGTACGTCCATGTCGGGCCGGTGGCGGTGTGGAACACCGGGCGGGCCGGATCGGCGCTGTCGAGGAGCTCGACGGCGCAGTTCAGCCGATCGGGGTAACGCAGCTCGGGCAGGTCGAAATGGAGCTCGGGCCACTGTTCGGGCGGCGGTAGGTGGTCGCGCGCGAAGGTGTCGACGTGGGCCGAGACGTTCATGGCGGTACGCCCCCTTGCCTGGTGGCCTCGCGTGGGCTCGCACCAGCGAGCGTATCGTGTTGGTGACGACAGTCAACGGTGCGCGATACCGTCGGGTGAGAACACGGGAGAGGGGACCGGCGATGCCTGCATTCTCACTCGAACCCGCACAAGCCGCCCGGTGTGCGGACATACGTGCCCTGGCGGCGGGGCGGCTGCGCCCGCTCGCCGAGAAGGCCGAGCCGGGCCGGGTCAACCGCCCGCTCGTCGCGGAGCTCGGCCGGCTGGGCCTGCTGGCCCGCCTGTTCACGTCCGGGGCCCTGGACCTGTGCCTGATGCGCGAGTCCCTGGCGCACGCCTGCACGGAGGCCGAGACCGCCCTCGCCCTCCAGGGCCTGGGCGCCCACCCGGTGCACGCCCACGGCACCCCGGCCCAGCGCGAGCGCTGGCTGCCGCGCGTGTCCGAGGGCACGGCGGTGGCCGCGTTCGCGCTGAGCGAGCCGGGGGCGGGCTCGGACGCGGCGGCGCTCGGCCTGCGGGCGGATCCGCAGGGGCCGGGCGGCTGGCGGCTCACCGGGCAGAAGTGCTGGATCTCCAACGCCCCCGAGGCCGACTTCTACACTGTCTTCGCGCGCACCACCCCCGACGTCGGCGCCCGCGGGGTGACCGCCTTCCTGGTGCCCGCCGACCGGCCCGGCCTCACCGGCGCGCCCCTGGAGATGCTCTCCCCGCACCCCATCGGCAGCCTCGACTTCGACGCCGTACCCGTGGCCGAGGACGACGTGCTCGGGGAGGTCGACCGCGGTTTCCGGGTCGCGATGGGCACGCTCAACCTCTTCCGCCCGAGCGTCGGCGCCTTCGCCGTCGGCATGGCCCAGGCGGCGCTCGACGCGACCCTCGCCCACACGGCCGGACGGGACGCGTTCGGCGGCAAGTTGAGGGATCTTCAGGCGGTCGCCCACCAGGTCGCGGAGATGGCGCTGCGCACGGAGGCGGCCCGGCTGATGGTCTACGCGGCGGCGACGGCCTACGACGAGGGCGCCCCGGATGTGCCCAAGCGCGCCGCGATGGCGAAGCTGCTGGCCACCGAGACCGCCCAGTACGTCGTCGACGCGGCCGTCCAGCTGCACGGAGCCCGGGCCCTGGAGCGGGGTCATCTGCTCGAACACCTCTACCGCGAGGTGCGCGCCCCGCGTATCTACGAGGGTGCCAGCGAGGTCCAACGCGGCATCATCGCCAAGGAGTTGTACGCCACCGCCGACCGGGAGGCCCGTCCGTGACGACCCAGCGTGTCAATCCGCCCGAGCTGTCCCCGCCGACCGGCTTCTCCCACGCGGTCGTCGCCACCGGCACCCGCGTGGTGTTCCTCGCCGGCCAGACCGCCCTCGACACCGACGGCAAGGTCACCGGCGACACCCTCCCCGAGCAGTTCGAGAAGGCGCTCGGCAATCTCCTCACCGCCCTGCGCGCGGCCGGCGGCACTCCCGCCGACCTCGCCCGCGTCACCGTCTACGCCACCGACGTCGCCGCCTACCGCACCCACGCCCGTGAACTGGGCCGTGTCTGGCATCGGTTGGCGGGCCGGGACTACCCGGCGATGGCGGTCGTCGAGGTCGTACGACTCTGGGACGAACAGGCCCTGGTCGAACTCGACGGCTTCGCGGTACTGCCGTAGCCGGACAGGTCCTAGGCCACGGCCGCCAGCGGCTCGGCCGGGGCGCGGTGCGGCGGGACGACGCTTCCGTCGGGGTGCAGCTCACCCGTGTCGTCGAAGAGGATGCCGCCGTCGCACAACAGGCTCCAGCCCTGCTCGGGGTGGGCGGAGACGATGTGCGGGGCGCCGCTGTCGCGGGACGAGGTCTGGTGGGAACACATGGCGCACCTCCACGTCGGATGTGACGGGTGCCGGCGGCTCGTGTGCCGCCCGGCACGAGTAGACCATGCCCCCCTCGTGAACTCCTCGGAACGGCCTACAAGGAAGTGTGACAACTTGCGGACAACTCCCGGACACTTCCCGGAACGCCGTGACACACCGCCATACGCCGGTGACTCACGGCCGAGGGCGACCTCCCCCGGCGAGGGGCGTGACGCGCCACCGATGGGGTGACGATCACGCCCCGCGCGGCACGTGCCCGGTACGGGTGGAACCCCCACCCCCGATCCGGGAGACCCCCATGGCCCTGCGTTCCCCCCTCCGCCCCGCCCTCGCGGCGGCCGCGGCCGCCGCCGCGCTGCTGTGCGCGGTCGCCGCCGCGCCGGCGACCGCCGACCCGAACGAGACGTTGACCGTCGATCCGACCGGCCGCGTCACGGCGGACGGCAACGTCACCCTCTCCGGCACCTACCGCTGCACCGGCGCGAAGGGACCGGTGTTCGTCAGCTCCTCCGTCAGCCAGGGCGACGGGCCGGTCAAGTACGGCATCGGCGGCACCCTGGCCGTGTGCGACGGCGCCGACCACACCTGGCGCAACACCGGCACCGTCCCGGCGTCCGCGATCGAGGCCGGCCCGGCCCACGTCGAGGCCACCCTCATGGAGCTGCGCCCCCAGGGCGGCCTCCCGCTGCCGTACTTCCACGCCGTCCAGGAGCAGGACGTGACCCTCACGGCGGGCTGAGCCCGCCACCGTCCGTCGGCCCGGCACCGCACAGGTG
>NZ_JBSHAQ010000071.1:35301-40464 GCF_053611585.1 Streptomyces sp. NPDC054794
CCCCGCCCGCCCCCCCCCCGGCGGCCGCCCCCCCCCCCCTCCGTGCCCCCGGCCCCCACCCGGCGCGCGGCCCGACGGGCTGTCAGGCCCCGTGCATCATCGTGTCGTCGGTGCAGCCGATGTGGACGGTCAGGTCCGCCGGGACCGACTGGTGGCTCTTGCCGGGCACCAGGAGCTTGCGCACCTGGGCCTTGCGCACGGTCACGATCCAGCCGCTGGCGTGGTCGTTCAGGCGGCTCTCGATGACGTCGGCGGCCTCCGGGGCGAGGCGCGAGTCGCTCCTGGCGCTCAGCGTGAACCCGCCGCTGTAGGCGTGCTGCATGGAGGGGCAGAACACCTCGCGCGGCTTGCCGTCGGCGCCGCCGGCGATGAACTGGGAGAGGTGGCGCGGCGGCTGGGGGCCGTCGGCCAGCGCCGGGGCGGCGCCGCAGACGAGCAGGGCCGCGGCGCCCACGGTCGCGAGAACAGTGCGTGTTCGGGGCATGGACGTGCTCCTCGGAAGGGGGGCAGGGGACTGGTCGCGACCATTGCAACCACCGGTTCCGACCAGGACTCCCGCGGACACGCAGCGTTACACCCCATCGGGGCAAAGCGGTCAATCTTTCGAGCAGAAGACCACAATTCGCTACAGTGTGTGATTAACTGACGCTATTCCGTCACCCTGCGTGGTTGCCCCGTGCTGCCCCCACTACTGGCCCAGGGCGCCGCCGCGTCCCATGAGGAGTCCCCGATGTCCCGCAGAGGGAGGTGGACGTTCGCGACCGGCTGCGCCGCGATCGTCCTGTCCGTCACGGCTCCGGCCGTCCGAGCCGCCCCCGCCCACCTCGTCCCGCTGCCGTCCGCGGCGCGCACGGTCGATCCGCACCCGCACGGGGTGAGCATCACCAAGGAGCAACTCGCCGAGGAGGTCCGGCCCGAGGAGGTCAAGGCCTTCGGCCGGCCCCGCGCCGAGCAGCTGGCCCGCGACCGCATCGGCCTGCGCGCCGTCGACCGGGGCTATCCGCAGCCGATGCGGACCCGGAGCCTGCAACGGCTCGCCGACTCGCAGAAGGAACAGAACGCGGGCTTCGACGCGAAGACGTTCGGCCGGTTCACCGACTACTTCTCCAGCCCGGACTACGGCGATCACGTCGCCCTGCTGCCCAACGGCAAGGTCCTGCTGTTCTCCTTCGAGGCCGTCGAGGAGAGCCCCAACAAGGAGACGGCGCCCACCGAGGTCATCGGCCGCGACAACGCCGGACGCGCCTTCGTCTGGGACCCCGCGAAGGGCACCGGTCCCGACGCGTTCACGAACGTACAGCCGCCCGTCGTCCCGATCGACGACGGCCTGGACGAGGACCGCGCGGCGCCGATCTTCTGCGCCGGACACTCCTACCTGCCCAACGGCATGGTGGGCATCTTCGGCGGCAACCTCGGCGGCAACCACGGCGCCGGCGCCCACCTCGCCCTGGTCTTCGACCCCTGGACCAACAAGTGGTACCGGCAGCAGGACATGGCCGAGGGCCGCTGGTACCCCTCGGTCGTCACCGGCGCCGACGGGCGGCAGTTCATCACCTCCGGGCACGGCGACACCGGCTGGGGCAAGCTCTCCCGGTCGATCGAGCGCTTCCCGGCCAAAGGCACCCCCGTGTCGGACGACCCGGCGAAGGGGCCCATCCAGCAGGCGCTCGACACGTGGAAGGTCAAGGCCGAGTACATGGCCGACTACCCCCACCTGTTCTCCCTGCGCGACGGCCTGATCTACGGCTTCGGCCGCAACTACAACGAGCAGTACGTCTTCGACCCGCAGGCCGAGACCGAGAGCCCGTTGCGCAGCCGCCCCGGCGGCGGCATGCGCAACTACGGCTCCGCGGTGGCGCTGCCCAACGGCACCAACGGTCCCGACTCGGTGCTGATCCTCGGCGGTGACCGCAACGACCCCAAGACCTACAAGTTCTCCGGCGGCCGCTGGACCGAGGACACCGCCCGGGCCTTCGGCCGGACCCAGGACGACACGCTGATCTTCCCCGACGGCCGGCTGTTCACCGTCAACGGTGGTTACGACATCCGCGACTACGGCAACGGCCTGTACAACCCCAACGCCGACGAGAAGTACCGCCAGACCGAAACGCGCGGCCTCGACGGCGCGTGGCGGCTCGGCCCGGTCCAGCGGCTGCCGCGCGGCTACCACTCCAACGCCGTGCTGCTGCCCGACGGCCGCATCATGGTCACCGGCGACGAACTGCAGGAGATCGCCAACAACCCGAACATCAAGTCCGGGATGAACGGCACCATCGAGATCTACGAGCCGCCGTACCTGCACCAGGGCGGCGACCGCCCGGTGCTGACGGACGTGCCCGCCGGACGACAGGGCTACAACGCCGCGCTCCGGATCAGGACGGGCACGCCCGAACTGGCCGAGAGGGCCGTCCTGATGGCGCCCATCACCTCCACCCACTCGGTGGACACCAGCCAGCGCCGCATCGAACTGGACATCACCAGCCGGGCCGGCAACCAGCTCGTCCTGCGGACCCCGCCCTCCGCCAAGGACGCGCCCCCCGGGTACTACCTGCTCTTCCTGCTCGACGAGCGCGGCGTGCCCAGCGTCGCCAAGTGGGTCCGGCTGGGTCCCGGCACCTGACCTCGTCGTCCCCTGCCGTCCGCCCCCCGGGCGGCGCTGCCCACGGCGCCGCCCGGGGCCGTCCCGCACGCCCCCGTCCCCAGCCACGTCCCCCTCGCCCTGTCGTCCCTCTCGTCCTCAACTGTCCCCACCACCGGAGGAGTTCCATGATCACGGCCCTACCCCTGCGCGAGAACTCGGAGATCCAGGGCGACATCCTCGCCGGGTTCAGGAAGGATCACATGACCTTCCTGTTCCTCCAGTTCGGCGCCAAGGACGCCGCCCAGAACTGGCTGGCGGAGCTGCTCCCGAACATCGCCACCACCCAACAGGTCGCCGCCTTCAACGAGAAGTTCCACGAGGCCCGCAAGAGCTCCCAGGGCGACGACCCGAAGAACCTCAAGGCCACCTGGCTGGGCCTGAGCCTGACCTACCCCGGGATCCAGCGCCTGACGGGCAAGGAGACGGACCAGGACCCGGTGTTCCCGAAGGTGCCCACGGGCACCACGATCCAGGCGTTCGTGCAGGGGTCCGGGTCCCCGCAGCGCGCCGACGCACTCGGCGACAAGGGCTCCAACGCCCCGGACAAATGGATCTTCGGCTCCGAGACGAAGCCCGCCATCCACGCGGTCCTCACGATCGCCGCAGATGCCGAGCACGACCGGGACGCCGAGCTGAACCGGCAGCGGGAGGCCGCCTCCCGGGCCGGAGTGGTGATCGTCTACCAGCAGAACGGGGCCACGCTGCCCGGCAACCGCCGGGGCAAGGAGCACTTCGGCTTCAAGGACGGCGTCAGCGAACCCGTCGTGACGAACTTCGACGACCCGGCCGAGCACGAGCGCCCCCGGATGATCCCGGCCCACGAGTTCGTCCTCGGCGTCGAGGACACCCCCCTTCCCAAGAACGTCCCCGACTGGATGAAGTACGGCTCCTTCCAGGTCGTACGCCGGCTGGGCCAGGACGTCCCCGGGTGGTGGGCACAGGTCAACACCGAGCTGAGGAAGCTGCGGGACGCCAAGGTGGTCGGCGAGAACGCGAAGGCCGAGTGGCTGGGAGCCCGGCTGGTGGGCCGCTGGCGCTGCGGCGCCTCGGTCGCCAAGTTCCCGGACGCCCCGCCCGCTTCGGGCACCAGGCCCGACAACGACATCAGCTTCCGCGACGACCCCGACGGTGTCGTCACCCCGCTCTTCTCCCACCTGCGCAAGAACGCCCCGCGCGACGGCCTGATCGACGACGGTGAGCACGTCGACGAGAAGTTCATGGACGAACGCCGCATCATTCGCCGCGGCATCCCCTACGGCGCCCCCTTCGACCCCGCCAACGAGGACGGGGGAGGCCCCGACGAGCCCCGCGGCCTGATGTTCGTCTGCTACCAGGCCGACCTGGTACGGCAGTTCGAGTTCATCCAGGCCGACTGGATCAACTCGCCCAACTTCCCGCGCGGCCGTGACCCCCAGCCCGGGCCGGACCCGATGGTCAGCGGCGAACTCGGCAAGGACATCACGGGCGTCGTCGCCTTCGAGAGCAACGGCAACGGCGGCCGCAAGACCACCATGCTGCACTTCATGCCCTTTGTGACCACCGAGGGTTCCGTCTACGCCTTCACCCCGTCCATCAGCACCCTGCGCGGCCTGTCCCGGGGCCGTCTGGAGGCCGTGGCCCCGGGCGGGCAGTCCGGGTGGACGAGTACCCTGCCCGGCGGCCAGACCCGCCCGCAGGAGCCGCCCGCGAAGCCGGCCCCCGTGGACGAGATCCTGCCCTGGCCGGACGTGCAGGGCCGGTACTGGACCTTCTCCGGGCGCACCGTCCGTGCCGTCGGCGCGGGCGCGGCCGAGACCGAGGCGCTCACCATGGGCAGTGACGACCGTACGGGCGTCCTCCTCGGCCAGGAGGACTTCGCGGCCTGGCCCGCGCTGGCCGGGGTCGAGCGGGTCGACGCGATCCTGCCCGTGCCCGACGAGCAGTGCATGAACGGCGAGAGCGCCTACTGGCTCTTCCACACGGTGAACGGCAAGCAGGTCTACCGCCGTATCGCCATCGCCCTCGACGCCCGGCACACCAACCGGCGAACCGGCGACGACCTGCCGATCGGCTACTGGCGGTCCTGCGCCGGCATCGGTCGCATCGACGCGGTGCTGCCCGTACCGGACATGCAGCGCGTGGGCGGCAAGTCCTACTACTGGGTCTTCCACACCACCCCGCAGGGCCAGGTCTACCGCATGATCGCCGTCCACGACGGCCGCGTGTACTCCGGCGGCCGAACGCACCCCGACGAACTGGTCCGGCGCGACGGCAACCTGGCCCTGTGGAACTCCCTCCAGGGCATCTCCAGGGTCGAGGCCCACGCCTTCGTCCCGGGCAGGTCCCTCGTGGACGACCAGACCTGGACCTGGATCTTCCACAACCAGCAGTACCGCCTGATCAGCATCGCCAACGGCGACCGCCACACCGACACCCGCATCCGCGAGGACCGCCCGAACACCGCGTGGTTCCGGCGCCCCTGAACGTTCATCCCCCCGCACACACAGACACGGCTGCCGCCACCCCTCGTTCCGATCCGGCTC
>NZ_JBSHAQ010000072.1:0-36478 GCF_053611585.1 Streptomyces sp. NPDC054794
CGCAGCAGTCGCGCTGCGGGCCCTCCGGCGTGTTGCGTCGCGTGGTGCGCCGCTGGTTCCCCGTTACGCCTCTTCGCGGCGCAGCGTCGGCTTGAGCTCCTTCAGCCGGCCGAGCAGGCCGTTGATGAACGAGGGCGACTCGTCCGTGGAGAACTCCTTCGCCAGCTGCACCATCTCGTCCAGGACCACGGCGTCCGGGGTCTCGTCGACCCAGATCAGCTCGTAGGCGCCCAGGCGCAGGATGTTGCGGTCGACCACCGGCATCCGGTCGAGCGTCCAGCCGACCGAGTACTGGGCGATCAGCTCGTCGATGCGCCGCGCGTGCTGCGCGTAGCCCTCGACCAGCTGCATCGTGTACTCGCTGACCGGCGGCTGCCGGTCGTCGGTCCGGGAGAGCCGGATCCAGTCCGCGAGGACCGTCAGGACGTCGGCCCCGCGCTGGTCGCCCTCGAAGAGGATCTGGAAGGCACGCTTGCGGGCCGTGTTGCGGGCAGCCACGGTTAGCTGTTCACCCGGCCGAGGTAGTCGCTGCTGCGGGTGTCGACCTTGATCTTCTCACCGGTGGTGATGAAGAGCGGGACCTGGATCTGGTGGCCGGTCTCCAGGGTGGCGGGCTTGGTGCCACCGGTGGAGCGGTCGCCCTGGACGCCAGGCTCGGTCTCGGCGATGACCAGCTCGACAGCGGCCGGGAGCTCGACGAAGAGCACCTCGCCCTCGTGCTGCGCGACGACGGCCGTGAAACCCTCGATGAGGAAGTTCGCGGCGTCACCGACGGCCTTCGGGTCGATGTGCAGCTGGTCGTACGTCTCCATGTCCATGAAGACGAAGTACTCGCCGTCCTTGTACGAGAACTGCATGTCGCGCTTGTCGACGGTGGCCGTCTCGACCTTGACGCCGGCGTTGAAGGTCTTGTCGACCACCTTGCCGGACAGCACGTTCTTGAGCTTGGTGCGCACGAAGGCCGGGCCCTTGCCGGGCTTGACGTGCTGGAACTCGACGACGGACCAGAGCTGGCCGCCTTCGAGCTTGAGCACCATGCCGTTCTTGAGGTCGTTCGTGGAAGCCACGGTTGCGGAATCTCCTGGACTGACGTACGACCCCGGGGCATGCGCACAGCGCGAGGCTAGAGCGCGAGCAGCTCCTTGGTCGTGATGGTGAGTAGCTCGGGTCCGCCGTCCGCCTCGGGGCGTACGACGAGCGTGTCATCGATCCGGACGCCGCCCCGGCCCGGGAGGTGGACCCCGGGTTCGACGGTGACCGGCACGCAAGCGTCCAGTTTACCCATTGCCGAGGGGGACAATTGCGGGTCCTCGTCGATTTCGAGTCCGACACCATGTCCCGTGAGCGGCGGGAGGCCCTCGCCGTACCCCGCGCAGTCCAGAACCTGACGGGCCGCGCGGTCCACCTCGCGGTAGGCGGCGCCCGGCGCGAGGGCCTCGCGACCGGCGCGCTGAGCGGCGAAGACCAGGTCGTACAGCTCGATCTGCCAGTCGGCGGGGGACGTACCGATGACGAAGGTACGGCCGATCTCACAGCGGTAGCCGCGGTAGGTGGCCCCCAGGCAGACGGAGAGGAAGTCGCCCTCCTCGACGCGGCGGTCGGTGGGGCGGTGGCAGCGCCGGCCGGCGTTCGGTCCGGTGGCCACCGCGGTGGGGAAGCCGGGGCCGTCGGCGCCGTGATCGACCAGGCGCCGTTCCAGCTCCAGGGCGAGATGCCGTTCGGTCCGGCCGACCAGGATGGATTCCAGCAGCTCGCCGAGGGCCTGGTCGGCGATCTCCGCCCCGATCCTGAGGCAGGAGATCTCCTCCTCGTCCTTGACCACCCTCAGCTGCTCGACGGCTCCGCCGAGGTCGGCCAGCTGAAGGCTCGGGGCGACGGACGTCAGCGCCCGGTGCCTCGCGACGGTGAGGTGGTGCTCTTCCACGGCGAGGCCGTCGGCGCCCTGGCCCCCGGCGAGATCGGCGGCGGCGACGGCGGGGTCGCCCCCGCCGGACAGGATGTGCAGCCGGAGGTTCTCGTCCGGGCGCCCCTCGGAAGGGCGGTCTTCGGGCGGGGCGGCGCACACCATCAGGTCCTCGCTCTTGCCCAGCAGGAGGACGGCTCCCTGCGGGGCCGCGCCCGCGAGGTAGCGAACATTGGCGGGGCGGGAGACCAGCGCGGATGGGCTGCCGCCCGCATTGCAGCGTTCCCTCAGGCGGGCTCGGCGGGCCGCGTACACCTCGGACATGACACGAGCCTAGGAGCGGTGGGCGGATTGTGCCGGTTGGGAGGTGCGGTCGGGGGACGGGATGGTCTCGACCGCCGTGCGCCGGGTGCCCGTGACCTACCAGTTCGGGGGGCTTGCTATGGCCCTGGCCAGGACGTCGTCCAGGATGCGGGCCGTGCTGGGGACGTCCAGCTGGGAGTTGTCGATGATCGGGAGGCCCGAGCCGTACCAGCCGGCCATGCGGCCGTGGATACGGGCGACCTCCTCGTCGGTGAGGCGGCGGTTGCCCCTGCGTTCCGCGTTGCGCTCCAGGACGATGTCCAGGCCGGGGAGCAGGACGACGGGCAGGAGGCCGGGGCCCACGTGGCGCTTCCAGCCGCCGAGGCCGACCACCGGGCGGTCCGGGAAGACGGCGTCGTCCAGGATGCACGAGATGCCGTTGGCGAGGAAGTTCCGCGCGGCGAAGCCGCAGGTGCGGCGGGCGAGACGGTACTGCGCCTCGGAGTGGTCGTTCCACCCGGACTGGGGGTCGGCGAAGCCGGAGCGGACCCATTCGCGCACGTCGTCGAGGCTGATGTGGGCGGTGGGGACCCGGCGGTGGTCGGCCCAGTACTTGGCGACGCTGGTCTTTCCCGCTCCGGCCGGGCCGATCAGCAGCACGGCCAGGGTCGTGCTCGTCGGGTCGGGAACCGTGGCCGGGGCCGGCGGCGGGCTGGGCATGCCCACCGGTCCGCCGGGCGGCAGCGGGACATGGCCGGTGGTCTCCGGCGTGGGCGGGACGTGGGCGTGCTGCGACGCGGGCGGGACCGGTCCCGAGGGGACCGCGGCCCCGCTGTAGCCGGGAGCCGGTGGCGGCGGGGGCACGGGTGCGGGACCCTGCGGGGCTCCCGGGTGGTGCGGACCCGGGTGGTGTGCGGTCGGCGCCCAGCCGGCCGCCGCTCCCTGCCCCGGCTGGTGGGGCGGCGGCAGCGGAGACCCCACTGCGTGCTGCATCCGGTGCCACTCCGTCTCGTGCTACAGGCAATTGGTGCTGGCAGCGGGGTGCATGCGCACCCCCGCTCGCTACCGAACGGTACCGTCCCCGGCCGTCATTTGGTGAAACGGCCGAGGGCGGCCCGAAGTGCCCGCGCCACGCGACGAAACCGGGCGGAAGGATCGTGCGCGGACCTACTGCCCGACCTCGCCGTACGCGGCGAGGAGCACGGCCGGGTCCGGTCCCTCCAGGACGGTGGGCTTGGCGAGCCCGTCCAGGACGATGAAGCGCAGCAGGTCGCCGCGGGACTTCTTGTCGACCTTCATCGTCTCCAGCAGCTTGGGCCACTGGTCGTAGCGGTAGTGCAGCGGCAGCCCGACCGACTCCAGGATGGTGCGGTGGCGGTCGGCCGTCGCGTCGTCCAGCCGGCCCGCCAGGCGGCCGAGTTCGGCGGCGAAGTGCATGCCGACGGAGACCGCCGCGCCGTGCCGCCACTTGTAGCGCTCGTTCTTCTCGATGGCGTGGCCCAGCGTGTGGCCGTAGTTGAGGATCTCCCGCAGACCGGACTCCTTCAGGTCCGAGGAGACGACCTCCGCCTTGACCCGGATCGAGCGCTCGATGAGCTCGGCCGTGTGCGGGCCCGCGGGCGTCCGGGCCGCCTCCGGGTCGGACTCGATGAGCTCCAGGATCGCCGGGTCGGCGATGAAACCGGCCTTGATGATCTCCGCCAGGCCCGAGACGTAGTCGTTGACGGGCAGCGAGTCCAGCGCGGCCAGGTCGCACAGCACGCCCGCCGGGGGGTGGAAGGCGCCCACGAGGTTCTTGCCCTCGGCCGTGTTGATGCCGGTCTTGCCGCCGACCGCCGCGTCCACCATGGCCAGCACGGTCGTCGGGATCGCGATCCAGCGGACCCCGCGCAGCCAGGTCGCCGCCACGAACCCGGCCAGGTCGGTGGTCGCGCCGCCGCCGACACCGACGATGACGTCGCTGCGGGTGAAGCCGGACTGGCCGAGCGCCTTCCAGCAGTAGGCGGCGACCTCGACGGTCTTGGCCTCCTCCGCGTTGGGCACCTGGATGGCGACGGCCTCGTAGCCCTGCCCGGCCAGGTCGTCGCGGAGCGCGTCACCGGTCTCGGCGAGGGCCTCCGGGTGGATCACCGCCACCCGCCTGACCCGGTCGCCGATCAATCCGCCCAGCTCGCCCAGGAGTTGACGGCCGATCAGGACCTCGTACGGCTCACTGCCCGCCGTACCGCCGACCTGGATCCGCGTCACTGCCTCGCTCATGCTTCCTTCAACTCCAGTGCGTCCAGCGCTGCTCGGGTGACCTCTTCGGGGGTACGGCCGTCGGTGGGTACGACGGCCGTGGCGACCTCCTCGTACAGGTGCCGCCGCGCCTCCATCAGCTCGCGCCACTGCTTGCGCGGGTTGACGGCGAGCAGCGGCCGGGCCGCGTTCAGGCCGGTGCGCTTGACGGCCTCCTCGACATCCATGGACAGGTACACCACGCGCTGCCCGGCGAGCAGCGCGCGGGTGTCCGCGTCGAGGATCGCGCCGCCGCCGAGCGCGAGGACGCCCTCGTGCTCGGCGAGCGCCCGGCATACGGCCTGCTTCTCCAGCACGCGGAAGGCGGGCTCGCCGTCCTCCACGAAGATGTCGGCGATGGCGCGGCCCTCGGCAGCCACGATGTCCTCGTCGGTGTCGCGGTAGCCGACGCCGAGCCGTTCGGCGAGCAGTTCGCCGATCGTGGACTTGCCCACGCCCATCGGGCCGATCAGGACGACCACAGGCACGGCGCTCACCGGATCGCGAGGTTGTCGAGGTAGGAGCGCACGTTGCGGCGGGTCTCGGGGACGCTGTCGCCGCCGAACTTCTCCGCGACCGCGTCCGCGAGGACGAGGGCGACCATCGCCTCGGCGACGATGCCGGCGGCCGGCACGGCGGAGACGTCGGAGCGCTGGTGGTGGGCCTGGGTGGCCTCGCCGGTGGTCACGTCCACGGTCTTCAGGGCGCGCGGCACGGTCGCGATCGGCTTCATCGCGGCCCGCACCCGCAGCAGCTCACCCGTGGACAGGCCGCCCTCGGTGCCGCCGGAGCGGCCGGAGACGCGCCGGATGCCCTCGGGGGTGTTCACGATCTCGTCGTGCGCCTTGGAGCCGGGCACCCGGGCCAGCTCGAAGCCGTCGCCGATCTCGACGCCCTTGATCGCCTGGATGCCCATCAGGGCACCGGCCAGCCGGGCGTCCAGCTTGCGGTCCCAGTGCACGTGCGAACCGAGGCCGACCGGAACGCCGTAGGCCAGGACCTCGACCACACCGCCGAGCGTGTCGCCGTCCTTGTGGGCCTGGTCGACCTCCGCGACCATCGCCTTCGAGGCGTCCGCGTCGAGGCAGCGCAGCGGGTCGGCGTCCAGCTTCTCGACGTCGGCCGGGGTGGGGTACACGCCCTGCGGGGCCTTCACGGAACAGAGCTCGACGACGTGCGAGACGATCTCGATGCCGGCCGTCTCCTTGAGGTACGACCGGGCGACGGCGCCGAGCGCCACGCGGGCGGCGGTCTCGCGCGCGGAGGCGCGCTCCAGGATCGGCCGGGCCTCGTCGAAGCCGTACTTCTGCATGCCGGCGAGGTCCGCGTGGCCGGGGCGGGGGCGGGTCAGGGGGGCGTTGCGGGCCAGCCCGTCGAGGATCTCGCGGTCCACCGGGTCGGCCGCCATGACCTGTTCCCACTTGGGCCACTCGGTGTTGCCGACCATGATCGCGACCGGGGAGCCGAGGGTGAGGCCGTGGCGGACGCCGCCGAGGAAGGTGACCTCGTCGCGCTCGAACTTCATCCGCGCACCGCGTCCATAGCCGAGCCGCCGCCGCGCGAGGTGGTCGGCGACCATCTCCGTGGTGATCGGCACGCCGGCGGGAAGGCCCTCCAGCGTCGCGACAAGTGCGGGACCGTGGGACTCCCCCGCGGTCAGCCAACGCAGCCTGCTCAACGATGCTCCTCAGTGCTCGCGCCCTGGTACTGCCCTGCGTACGCGCGTCCTCGCGTACGGCGACGGCCCGACCGGGTGCGCGGCCCCGGTCCGGCACCTCCGATCCTCCCACGTCCGGGGGCCGGACCCGGCCGAAGGTCCAGCAGGCGGACGCGGCGGCGGACGTCAGCGCCCGGCGAGGGCCTTCTCCCCGGCCCTGCGCATGACGTCGAGCGGGGCGGGCGCGTGTCCGGTCATGTGCTCGACCTGGAGGACGGCCTGGTGGACCAGCAGGTCGAGGCCGCTGACGACGGCGCCGCCGAACATGGACCAGCGGGCCGCCAGCTCGGTGGGCCAGGGGTCGTAGAGCACGTCGAAGAGGGTGGCGGGGCGTTCCGGTACGGCGGCGGCGAGGGCGTCGGTGGTGCCCGCGGGCGTGGTGGCGATCACCAGGGGGGCGCGCAGCGCCTGCGCCGCGTCCGCCCAGTCCGCCGTACGGACCTCGACGTCGAGCCGCTCGCCCCACCGCCGCATCTCGGCGGCGCGGGCCTCGCTGCGCACATAGGCGACGACCTCGCCGGTGCAGATGCGGGCGAGGGCGGCCAGCGCCGAGGAGGCGGTGGCGCCGGCGCCGAGGATCGCCGCGGAATCGACCTGGTCGATGCCGTGCTCACGCAGGGCGGCCACGATGCCCGGGATGTCGGTGTTGTCGCCGATGCGGCGTCCGTCCTCGGTGAAGACCACCGTGTTGACGGCGTCGACCGAGGCGGCCGTCTCGCTGACCTCGTCCACCAGCGGGATGACGGCCCGCTTCAGCGGCATGGTCAGCGACAGTCCCGCCCACTCCGGGCCGAGCTCGTCGAAGAAGCCGGGCAGGGCGCCCTCGTCGATCTCGAAGCGGTCGTACGACCAGGCGCTGAGGCCGAGTGCGTCGTAGGCCGCCCGGTGCAGCACCGGGGAGAGGGAGTGGGCGATGGGCGAACCGAGTACGGCGGCCCGGCGGCCGTCGACTACCCGTGATGTCATGGGAACCCGTCCTTGAGCCTCGCGGATCTCCCGTCGGCCACCCGCCTGGCGGGGATCGGGACATCGCCGCTCATCGACCGAAGACCCGCTGGCCGACGGTCTGTGCGGATTATATCGCCCGCGTCGCCACGGACTTCAGTTCTTGTTCCGCGAGGCATTCCACTCGTTGACCAGCTTCTCGTGGTCCGCGAGCGTCTTGGTGAACTTGCTGGTCTTGCCGTCCATGGAGATGAAGTAGTACCAGCCGTCGCCCGTCGGGTCGAGCGCGCCCGCGAGCGCCTCCTCGCCGGGGTTGCTGATGGGGCCGGGCGGCAGGCCCTTGACGTAGTACGTGTTGTACGGGTTGTTGTACTTGCGCAGCTCGGCGATGCTCAGGTCGATCTTGCTCTGGTTCTTCACGTAGTTGTACGTGGAGTCGAACTCCAGCCGCCCGTAGGTCTGCGGGTTGTCGGGCTTGAGGCGGTTGTAGACGACCTCGGCCATCTTGCGGAAGTCGTCGTGACTCGTGCCCTCGGCCTGCACCAGGCTCGCCACGGTGAGCAACTGCCAGGGACTGTCGAGGCCGAGGTCCTTGGCCTTCTTCTCCACGCCCAGTTCCTGGTACTTGGCGGTGGCCTGGGACACCATGTTCTTCAGGACGGCCTCGGGCTTCTGTTCCTTGGTGACCGCGTAGCTGGAGGGGTAGAGGAATCCTTCCAGCGGATCCTTCAGGTTCGCGTGGTTCAGTGCCCACGCGGGCAGGCCGAGGCGCTTGTAGTCCTTCTTCGCGATACCCGCCGTGGTGCCCTTCGCCACTCCGAGGCGCTTGTCGATCAGGCCGTAGACCGCCGTGTTGCGCAGGCCCTCGGCGATGATCAGGTTGCTGCGGCTCTTCGGGCTGAGCATCAGTTCCACCGCGCTCGCGGCGGACATCTGCTTCTCCAGCGTGTAGACACCGTCCTGGAGCGACTTGCCCTTGGGATTCGCCTGCAGGGCGGAGACGAACGCGGCCGCGCTCTCGACGACGCCCGCGTCCTTCAGTTTCTGGCCGATCTCCCAGCCGCCGGCGCCCTTCGGAATGGCGACCGTGACCTCTTCGCCGTTTCCGGCGCCCGCGTAGTCGGCCGGAGCGCCGAAACGGTTCTGGTAGAACTTGTAGCCGAAATATCCGACACCGCCGAGGCCGCCGCCGAAGACCAGGACGACCACCATGCAGGCGCAGCCGCTGCGCCGCTTCTTCTTGGCGCCCTTGCCGCCCTTGACCGCCTTGCCCCGCCCGCGTCGGCCCTTCGGGTCGGCGTCGAATTCGTCGTCATCGTCATCGTCGTCGCCCGAGAAGAAGGCGTGCTCGCCCTGGTCGGGTCCGGGATCCCAGTCGGTCTCCGGGTCGGCCTCCGGTTTGGGCTCGGCCTCGGGACGCCGGCGGCCCGGCGGCTGCGGCGGCGGGTAGGCGTCGGGCGTGCCGTAGTAGTCGGGCTGCTCCCCGCCGTAGGCCACGGCCTGCTGACCGTACGGGTCGCCCGGGTCGGCGGCGTAGGGCACGTGCCCGTGGGTGCCGGTCGCGTCCCAGCTGCCCTGGGTGTACTGCGGCTGGCCCTGTGCCGCGTACTGCTGGTGTCCCTGCCCGGCGTACTGCTGTTCTTGCCCGGCGTACTGCTGGCCCTGCTGGTCGTAGTACTGGTACTGCTGCTGGCCGTATCCGGGCTGCTGCTCCTGGCCCCACTCGTCGTGCTGCGGCTGCTGCGGGTACTGCTGCTGCGGCTGGCCGCCGTAGGCAGCTTGCCGGCCCACATGTGCCTGCTGCCCTTCCCATCCGGCGTCCCCGTACAGCGGGTCCGCCGGATGCCACGGTTCGGAGCCTTGGCCCCGGCCATACTCAGTCATCTATCCCCTAGAGCCGCGAGGCGGCGCTCACGCGGCCCGAGGGCCGGCTTCCGTTCCGCCTCTTGCTGCGCGGTGGCAGTTCGAAACACCATCGCATCGCGCGGAACGTTACCGTATCGCGATCAGATGACCACTTCGACGCCCTCGCCGGGTGCTTTACCTGACACCCGTTCGGATTCCAAGGCCTGCTGCAGGATGATGACAGCTGCCGCCTGATCGATGACAGACCGGCCCTTCTTGGATTTCACGCCCGAAGCGCGCAGTCCCTGACTGGCCGTCACGGTCGTCATCCGCTCGTCGACGAGTCTCACCGGAATCGGCGCGATCATGCGCGCGAGTTCCTGGGCGAAGCCGCGGACCTTCACCGCGGCCGGGCCCTCGCCCCCCTTGAGGGAGCGGGGGAGGCCGACGACGACCTCGATCGGCTCGTATTCCTCGACGAGTTGCTTCAACCGGCGGTGGGCCGCCGGGATGTCCCGCCCGGGGACGGTCTCCACCGGGGTGGCGAGGATCCCGTCGGGGTCGCACGAGGCGACCCCGATGCGGGCGTCCCCGACGTCGATCGAGAGTCGACGTCCTCTGCGCATGATTCCGAACCGATCCTTACTTGGCGGTCTCGGCGACCAGGCGCTCGACGGCGTCGACGGCGTCACCGACGGCGGCCGGGTTCTGGCCGCCGCCCTGGGCGACGTCCGGCTTGCCGCCACCGCCGCCACCGAGGGTCTTGGCGGCCGCGCGGACCAGGTCGCCGGCCTTGAGACCACGCTCGCGGGCGGCGTCGTTGGTGGCGATGACCGTGAGGGGCTTGCCGTTGTTGACCGTGAAGAGGGCGACCACGGCGGCCCGGCCGCCCTGGATGCGGCCGCGCACGTCGAGCACCAGCCTGCGCAGGTCGTCCGGGGTGGTGCCGTCCGGGACCTGGCCGGTGACGACGGCCACACCGTGGATGTCCTTGGCGGACTCGACGAGACCGGCGGCGGCCTGCAGCACCTTCTCGGCGCGGAACTTCTCGATCTCCTTCTCGGCGTCCTTCAGCTTGCCGAGCATGGCGGAGACCTTCTCCGGGAGCTCCTCCGGGCGGCCCTTGACCAGCTCCTGGAGCTGGGCGACGACCGTGTGCTCGCGGGCGAGGAAGTTGTAGGCGTCCACACCGACGAGGGCCTCGATACGACGGACACCCGAGCCGATGGACGACTCGCCGAGCAGCTTCACCAGGCCCAGCTGGGAGGTGTTGTGCACGTGCGTGCCGCCGCACAGCTCCTTGGAGAAGTCACCGATGGTCACGACGCGGACCCGCTCGCCGTACTTCTCGCCGAACTCGGCGATGGCGCCCTGCTTCTTGGCCTCGTCGATGCCCATGATCTCGGCGTGCACGTCGAGATCGCGGGCGAGCACCTCGTTGATCTTCTGCTCGACGTCGGTCATCACGGCCGTCGGAACGGCGGACGGGGAACCGAAGTCGAAGCGGAAGCGGCCGGGCTGGTTCTCCGAACCGGCCTGGGCGGCCGTCGGGCCGAGGGCGTCGCGCAGGGCCTGGTGGGTCAGGTGGGTGGCCGAGTGGGCGCGGGCGATGGCCGTGCGACGGCGGCCGTCGATCGAGGCGTGCGCCTTGGCGCCGACGGTCACCTCGCCGACCTGGACGACGCCCTTGTGGACGTACACGCCCGGGACCGGCTTCTGGGTGTCGCGGATCTCGATGACCGCACCGGAGTCGACCTTGATCCGGCCGGTGTCGCCGATCTGGCCGCCGCCCTCGGCGTAGAACGGGGTGCGGTCGAGGACGATCTCGACCTCGTCGCCCTCGGTGGCGGCCGGGGAGGAGACGCCGTCGACCAGGATGCCGACGACGGTGGTCTCGCCCTCGGTGTCCGCGTAGCCGATGAAGTCGGTGGCACCGGCCTTGTCGGCGATCTCGCGGTAGGCGCCCATGTCGGCGTGGCCGGTCTTCTTGGCCTGGGCGTCGGCCTTGGCGCGCTCCCGCTGCTCCTTCATCAGGCGGCGGAAGCCGTCCTCGTCCACGGACAGGCCCTGCTCGGCGGCCATCTCCAGGGTGAGGTCGATCGGGAAGCCCCAGGTGTCGTGGAGCAGGAAGGCCTTGTCGCCGGCCAGGACCTTACCGCCGGTGGCCTTGGTCTCGGTCACGGCGGTGTCGAGGATGTTGGTGCCGGCCTTCAGCGTCTTGAGGAAGGCGTTCTCCTCGGCGACGGCGACCTTCTCGATGCGCTCGCGGTCGGTGACCAGCTCCGGGTACTGCTGCCCCATCATCCGGATCACGGTGTCGATCAGGTCGAGGACGACCGGGCCGGTGGCGCCGAGCAGGCGCATGTTGCGGATGGCGCGGCGCATGATGCGGCGCAGCACGTAGCCGCGGCCCTCGTTGCCGGGGGTGACGCCGTCGCCGATGAGCATCACTGAGGTGCGCATGTGGTCGGTGACCACGCGCAGCGAGACGTCCGAGGCGTGGGCGTCGCCGTAGGCCACGCCGGTCAGCTCGGTGGCCTTGTTGATCACGGCCATGGAGGTGTCGATCTCGTACATGTTCTGCACGCCCTGCAGAATCATGGCGAGACGCTCCAGGCCGAGGCCCGTGTCGATGTTCTTGCTGGGCAGTTCGCCGAGGATCTCGAAGTTGTCCTTGCCGATGCCCTCGCCCCGCTCGTACTGCATGAAGACGAGGTTCCAGATCTCCACGTACCGCTCGTCGTTGACGGCGGGGCCGCCCTCGACACCGAACTCGGGGCCGCGGTCGTAGTTGATCTCGGAGCAGGGGCCGCAGGGGCCGGGGACGCCCATGGACCAGTAGTTGTCCTTCATGCCGAGGCGCTGGATGCGCTCCTTCGGCACGCCGACGACGTCGTGCCAGATGCGCTCGGCCTCGTCGTCGTCCTTGTAGACGGTGATCCAGAGCTTCTCCGGCTCAAGGCCGTAACCACCCTTGTCCTGGGGGCTGGTGAGCAGCTCCCAGGCGTACTTGATGGCGCCTTCCTTGAAGTAGTCGCCGAAGGAGAAGTTTCCGCACATCTGGAAGAACGTGCCGTGGCGGGTGGTCTTGCCGACCTCTTCGATGTCGGGCGTGCGCACGCACTTCTGCACGCTGGTGGCGCGCGGGAAGGGCGGCTTGACCTCACCGAGGAAGTAGGGCTTGAAGGGCACCATGCCGGCCGGGACGAGGAGCAGAGTCGGGTCGTCCGCGATGAGCGACGCCGAAGGGACGACGGTGTGACCGCGCTCCTCGAAGAAGCTCAACCAGCGGCGGCGAATCTCGGCCGACTCCATCAGTGGTCCTCATTCCGGTTGTACGAGTACGTCGTGTTCTCGATGTACTGCGGGTTGCTGCGGTCGTTCTCGATGGCGGTGTACCGCCGGGGCGCGGGGAGTTCGGGGTCCGACTGGATGCCCAGCGCGTCCTCCAGCTCGGCCTCCCGCTGGGCCATGTTGTCGCGGACGTCGAGCGCGAAGCCGACCGCGCGGTCCTTGAGCCGGTGACCGGCCTCCAGTGCCTTGTTCGCCGCGCTCGCCGCGAGGCTCTCGGGGGTCAGCTGCTTCAGCTTGCGGTTGACCTTGGTGGTGGCCCAGACACCCGCGGCGACACCTGTGGTGAACCAGAACGTACGGCGGAACATCGCTCGGTCTCAGTCCTTCTTCCCTCGGGAGTTCCGCTTGCCCCGGCGCGCGGCGGGTACCGTCCTGCCCACGATCACCGTACGCCTCGGCGCCTCGGCGGGCACGTCCTCCTTGCGGCCGCCCAGGGCCCGGCGCACGCCGTAGCCGAAGGCCGCGACCTTGACCAGCGGGCCGCCGAAGGTGGAGGCGACGGTGGTCGACAGGGCGGAGGCGTTCGACGTGACCTCCTGGACGTCGGACGCGATCGCGTCGACACGGTCGATCTGGGTCTGCGCGGAACGCACGGCCGCGGAGGCGTCCGCGAGCAGCGGGACGGCCTGGTCGGTCACATCCGCGACGAGCTTGGTGGTCGCCTTGAGCGTCTGGGCCAGCCTCGCCAGCGCGACGGCGAGGAAGGAGACCAGGATCGCCCAGAAGACGGCCACCAGAATCCCGGCCACCTCTCCACCGGACACTGTGCGCACCCGCTCCCTGAAACGTGCCTCTACATCGAAAAAGTCGTGCACCGAGCCTATCGCGCCAGGGGTGGCACTCCGTACCCGATTAGCGTCCGGGGGCGGCGGAGTTGACGGAAGCGATTGTACGGAATGAACACGGTTCAGTACGCTCCGTGTCCCATGCGAGGTTCTCAGCCCCCCGGCCCCTCGGCGGACGGCAACCTGCCCCTCGAACTCGACGCGTTCGTGGGCCGCTCGGCCGAACTCGCCGGGTTGGCCCGGGCGCTCGCCGCCGGACGGCTGGTGACGGTGACCGGAGCCGGCGGGGTCGGCAAGTCGCGGCTCGCCGCCCGGGCGGCGGGGCGGGCCACCCCGCGGGACGGTGTGTGCTGGGTGGAGCTGGCGCCGCTGCACGAGCCGGAGTTGGTCGAGTACGCGGTCATGGAGGCGCTGGGCGCCGCGGACCACACCACGCGGCTGCCCCGCGAGGCGCTGGTCGAGCACCTCGCCGACCGCCAAGTCCTGCTCGTTCTGGACGGGTTCGAGCACCTGGTGGACGCCTGCGCCGCTCTGGTGGTCGAACTGCTGCGGCGGGCGCCGCGGCTGCGGGTGCTCGCCGTGGGCCGACGGCCGCTGGCGGTGGCGGGCGAGCGGCTGTTCCCGCTGGCTCCGCTCGGCCGGGACGAGGCGGTGCGGCTGCTCGTGGACCGGGCGGCCCGGCAGGGTCAACAGGTGCGGGACTGCGCTCAGGTGCGCGAACTGTGCCGTCGGCTCGACGGGATCCCGCTGGCGGTCGAACTGGCCGCGGGGCGGCTGCGGGCACTGTCCCCGGGGCAGCTGCTGGAACGGTTGGACGACCGGTTCCGGCTGCTGACCGGCGGGGACCGCAACGCCCTGCCCCGGCACCGGACGCTGCGCACCGCCATCGGCTGGAGCCATGAGCTGTGCACGCCCGCCGAGCGGCTGCTGTGGGCGCGGCTGTCGGCGTTCGCCCAGACCTTCGACCTGGAGGCCGCCGAGTACGTGTGCAGCGGCGACGGCCTCGACGCCGACGACGTCCTCGACGTCCTGTCCGAGCTGCTCGCGCAGTCGGTGGTGGCGCGCGAGGAGACGCCGGCGGGCGTGCGCTACCGGATGCTGGGCACCGTGCGGGCGTACGGTGCCGACTGGCTGGCGGCGATGGGGGACGCGGCCCGGCTGCGCAGACGGCACCGGGACTGGTACATGGGCCTGGCGACCTGGTGCGAGCTGGACTGGTTCTCCCCGCGCCAGGCCGAGGTGGCGGCGCGGGTCGAGGCGGAGCTGCCGAATCTGCGCACGGCCCTGGAGCACTGCCTGGCCGATCCCGACGAGGCGCACCTGGGCCAGTACCTGGCGGGCTCGCTGTGGTTCTGCTGGGTCGGCTGCGGACGTCTGTCGGAGGGGCGGCACTGGCTGGAGCGCTGCGTGGAGCTGGACTCGGACTACGAGCAGTCCCGGATCAAGGCCCTGTGGGTGCTCGGCTACGTGGCGGTCCTCCAGGGCGACACCGTGGCGGCGCCGGCCGCGCTGCAGGAGTGCCGTGCGGAGGCGGAGCGGGTGGGCAATCCGACGGCGCTGGCCTACGCGGAGCACCGCACCGGCTGTCTGGCCCTGGTCACGGACGACATGCCGCGCGCCGAGACGCTGCTGCGCTCGGCGCTGGCCCGCTACCGGGAGATCGGCGAGCTCAACAGCAACGTGCTGATGGGCCAGGTCGAGCTGGCGATGACGCTGGCGTTCCTCGGGGACCTGCCGGAGGCGGTGCGGCTGTGCGAGGACGTGCGGCGGGTGTGCGAGGACCACGGGGAGCGTTGGGCCCGGTCGTACGCGCTGTACGTGCTGGCGTACGCGGCCTGGCGGGCCGGGGATCCGGGGCGGGCGCGGGAACTGCTCGCGGACTGCCTGGGCCATGCGCACGTGTTCCACGACCTGCTCGGATCAGTCCTGTCGATCGAGCTGCTGGCGCTGGTGACGGCGGCGCAGGGCGACCCGGCCGAGGCGGCGGTCCTGCAGGGGGCGGCGGGCCGGCTGTGGCCTTCGGTGGGTCTGCCCCTGTTCGGCTCGGCCCACTTCAACGCCCCGCACGAGCTGTGCGAGACGACGGCCCGGCAGGCACTGGGCGACGAGCGGTACGAGCAGTGCGTACGGGAAGGGGCGCGGCTGGACGGGGAGGCGGCGGTGGGCCGGGCGCTGGGGCGGCCGGACACCGAGCCGCCGCCGGAATGCGAGAACCCGCCGCCTCGCCCGCCCACGAGGGCGGGGAGACAGCGGGCTGAGGTACTGCGCCGGGGCTGGGGTCAGCGGGCGTAGTACTCGACGACGAGCTGCTCGTCGCAGATGACCGGAACTTCCTTGCGGTTCGGCTCGCGGTCCAGGCGGAACGCCAGGGCCTTGAGGTTCACCTGCAGGTAGCGCGGGGTCTCGCCGTCGGGGGCGAAGCCACCCTCGCGGGCGATCTGGAAGAGCGTCTTGTCCTTGGAGCGGTCACGGACCTGGACGACGTCGTCCGGACGCACGCGGTAGGACGGCTTGTCGACCTTCTGGCCGTTGACCTGGATGTGGCCGTGGACGACCATCTGGCGGGCCTGGTAGATCGTGCGGGCGATGCCCGAACGCAGGACCAGCGCGTCGAGACGGCGCTCCAGCTCGACGATCAGGGCCTCACCGGTCTTGCCCTGGACCTTGGACGCACGCTCGTAGGCGCGGACCAGCTGGCGCTCGGAGATGTCGTACTGAGCGCGCAGGCGCTGCTTCTCCAGCAGACGGACCTTGTAGTCCGAGTTCTGCTTGCGGCCGCGGCCGTGCTCACCCGGCGGGTACGGACGGGCCTCGAAGTACTTGACGGCCTTCGGGGTGAGCGCGATGCCGAGGGCACGCGACTTCTTGACCTTGGGGCGGGACTGGTTCGCCATGAACCAAACACCTCGTGTTTCTGTGCGAATACGGCTTCACCAGGGTTAGGGGAGGTCGCATCCGCAGCCTGGGAAACCCGCCGGGTCCGTTGCCGGGCCTGGTGGGCAGCCGCTCCCTGGTCTGGGCACATACGTGCAGCACGCGAGTGGCCCACCGACCTGTCCCGGGGCTCCGGGCGGTGGTGGGCTGCCCGCGACACCGTTCGACGGTGCGCGACGCTCCTGGAGATCCTGGCGGACCAGGACTCCGGCTGGATGTCCCGCTCTGGTGGTGCCGGCTCCCCTTGCGGGGGGACGGACACGGGACTCAGCACTTCGGCGAAGTCTACAGGGTGGTCAGGACCGCTTGCGACCGAGGTGTTTCCTGGTCCATTCCACCGCGTCCGCGTACCGCGCCTCGGCGCCGTGCCGGGTGGGCGTGTAGTACTCGCGCTCCTGGAGGGCGTCCGGCGCGTACTGCTGGGCGGCGATGCCCTCGGGCAGGTCGTGCGGGTACACGTACCCCTGCGCGTGGCCGAGCTTGGCCGCGCCCTTGTAGTGCCCGTCGCGCAGATGCGGCGGGACGGGTCCGGCGAGGCCCCCTCGCACGTCCTCCATCGCGGCGCCGATCGCGGTCGTCGCGGAGTTGGACTTGGGGGCCAGAGCGAGGGCGATGGTGGCGTGGCTGAGGGTGAGGGCGGCCTCGGGGAAGCCGATCATGGCGACGGCCTGGGCCGCGGCGACCGCGATGGGCAGCGCGTTCGGGTCGGCGAGGCCGATGTCCTCGCTGGCGGAGATCATCAGGCGGCGGGCGATGAACCGCGGGTCCTCCCCCGCCTCGACCATGCGGGCCAGGTAGTGCAGGGCAGCGTCCACGTCCGAGCCGCGGATCGACTTGATCAGGGCGCTGGCCACGTCGTAGTGCTGGTCGCCGTCGCGGTCGTACTTCACCGCGGCCCGGTCGACCGTCTCCTCCAGCGTGGTCAGCGCGATCTCGGTCTCGCCCTTGTCCAGCGCGGCCCCGGCGGCGGCCTCCAGGGCGGTCAGGGCGCGGCGGGCGTCGCCGCCGGCGATGCGCAGCAGGTGGTTCTCGGTGTCCTCGGGGAGGCCGACCGCGCTGTCCAGGCCCCGTTCGTCGGTCAGGGCGCGGCGCAGCAGGCCGCGCAGATCGTCGTCGGTGAGGGGTTCGAGGGTGAGGAGGAGGGAGCGGGACAGCAAGGGGGAGATCACCGAGAAGTACGGGTTCTCGGTGGTGGCCGCGATCAGGGTCACCCAGCGGTTCTCGACGGCCGGCAGCAGGGAGTCCTGCTGAGCCTTGCTGAAGCGGTGGATCTCGTCGAGGAAGAGGACGGTCTCCTTGCCGAAGCCGCCGATGGCGCGCCAGGCCCCGTCGATGACGGCCCGGACCTCCTTGACGCCCGCGGTGATCGCGGACAGCTCGACGAAGCGCTTGTTGGTGGCCTTGGAGACGACGTACGCCAGGGTGGTCTTGCCCGTGCCGGGCGGGCCCCAGAGGACCACCGAGGAGGGGCCGGCCGGGCCGCCCGCGCCCTCGCCCACCAGGCGGCGCAGCGGTGAGCCCGGCTTCAGCAGGTGCTGCTGGCCCACCACCTCGTCGAGGGTGCGCGGGCGCATCCGAACCGCCAGGGGGCTGCCGGTCGGGTCCTTCTCCTGGCGTTCTTCTGCTGCGGCGGTGAACAGGTCGGGCTCCACACCAGAAACCCTAAATCACCGCACTGACAGTCGGTCCCGCACTGTCAGCCGGTCCAGAAGTCCCACCAGCGGGTCAGGATCAGCATGCCGATGACGCCGATGTGCAGGACCGGCAGGACCCAGGTGAACTCGCCGAAGAAGCTCTTGAGCCAGCGCGGGGCGGGCAGGAAGTCGTTGCGCACGTTGAACGAGGTCACGTACCAGAACATGATGATCGTGGCGACCCAGGCCAGCGAGCACCACAGGCACAGCGCGTTGATCCGGTACAGGGACTGGAACTGCAGCCAGGTGACGAAGCCGACACCGAAGAGCGTGCCGAAGTTGAAGGTCAGCCAGTACCAGCGCGGGAAGCGGGCGCGGGCGAGCAGGCTCATGCCGACGCAGATGACGATGCCGTAGGCGACCAGGCCGAGCATCGGGTTCGGGAAGCCGAAGGCCGCGGCCTGCTTGCTCTCCATGACGCTGCCGCAGGACACGACCGGGTTGAGGCTGCACCCGGGGGTGAAGGTCTTGCCCTGGACCTTGGCTTCGAGCAGCTTGAACTTGTCGATCGTGATGACCCAGGCGGCGAGCAGACCGGCCGCACCGGTGAGCAGCAGGAGGACGGCGAAGGCCCGGCTGCCGCCCTCCGTGCGCGGGGCGCTCGCGGCCCGCTCCGGCTCGGGGTCCGTGGAGACGTCTTTGACTGTCGTCTTGCTCATCACGCCGATTCCGTCACTTGAGAGTTGGACCATCTTCGGGCACGCACATTGTGCCGCACCCACGTGTCTGTCCACCGTTCGGTGGACATAAGGAGGTACGCACGGTCGTCCCGGATCGCTCGGTTCCGGCCGAACCTCTTGTGCATGACAGCACACGCGAACGAGTTCGCGGTGCACGTACGGGGGCTGCGCAAGCAGTACGGGGACGTGACCGCGGTGGACGGCATCGATCTCGGCATCCGGCGGGGCGAGGTGTTCGGCCTGCTGGGGCCCAATGGCGCGGGCAAGAGCACGACGGTGGAGATCCTCCAGGGCAACCGCTCCCGGGACGCGGGAGAGGTCACGGTCCTGGGCGCGGATCCGGCGACGGGCACGCGCGCGTGGAGATCCCGGGTGGGAATCGTCTGGCAGGACGAATCGGCGCCCGCGGAGTTGACGGTCCGCGAGACGGTGCGGCACTTCGCCCGCTGTTACCCGCGGCCGCGCGACCCGGAGGAGGTCATCGGCCTGGTCGGCCTCGACGCGAAGGCGGACAGCCGGATCAAGGCCCTCTCGGGCGGCCAGCGGCGTCGGCTGGACGTGGCGCTGGGTGTGATCGGCGACCCCGAGCTGCTGCTCCTGGACGAGCCGACGACCGGTTTCGACCCGGCGGCCCGGAGGCAGTTCTGGGACCTGATCCGGCTGCTGGCCGACGAGGGCACGACGATCCTGCTGACCACGCACTACCTGGAGGAGGCGGAGGCGCTCGCGGACCGGCTCGCCGTCGTCGCCCGGGGCAGGATCGTCGCCGAGGGCGGGTCCGTCGAACTCCGGGAGCGGTACGGCACCGGCGCCACCGTCGAGTGGACCGAGGCCGACGGCTCCCCGCGCGCGGAACACACGGACACCCCGACCCGCACGGTCGCCGAGCTCATGCGCCGCTTCGACGGGGAGATCCCGGGCCTCGTCGTGCGCCGCCCCACCCTGGAGGACGTCTACCTCCGGCTGACCGGGCAGGAGGACGCCCGATGACCACGACCGCCGTACGCCCCCGCACGCAGGCCCCCGCCGGCCGGCTGCCCGGCGCCTGGATCCTCGGCCTGCACCGGGGCGCGCTGGAGATCAAACAGTTCTTCCGGCAACGCGACCAGGTGGTCTTCACCTTCGCCTTCCCGGTCGTCTTCCTGTTCCTCTTCGCGTCGATCTTCCACGACGACGTGCGCGGCAGCGGCGTCACCGCCTCGCAGCTGTACGTCCCCGCGATGATGGCCTCCGGGATCATGTCGACGAGCTTCCAGTCGCTGGGCATCTCGATCGCCGTGGAGAGGGACGAGAAGGTGCTGCGCCGGCTGCGCGGCACGCCGATGCCGCCGACGGCCTACTTCCTGGGCAAGATCTGGCTGGTTCTGTTCACCGGAATCCTGGAGACGGCGATCCTGCTGCTGGTCGGCACCTCCCTGTACGGCGTCGATCTGCCCTCCGACGCGGGCCGGTGGTTCGACTTCGCGTGGATCTTCGTGCTCGGACTGACCGGGTGCGCGCTGCTGGGCATCGCGATCAGCTCCGTGCCCAAGTCCGCGAAGAGCGCGAGCTCCGTCGTCGTCCTGCCCTTCCTGGTCCTCCAGTTCATCTCCGGGGTCTATATCTCCATCGACACCATCCCGGACTGGATGCTGCGCATCGGCGCCCTGTTCCCGCTGAAGTGGCTGTGCCAGGGGCTGCGGGGCGTGTTCCTGCCCGACTCCGCGCGCGTGCTCGAACAGGCCGGGAGCTGGGAGTTCGGGCGCACCGCCCTGGTGCTGGCCGCCTGGTGCGTCGGAGGATTGGCGCTGTGTCTGCTGACCTTCCGCTGGAAGAACCGGCGCGGCGCGTGACCGACCTGGGCTCGGCGCGCGACGTGCACGCCTGGGACCGCACGATCCGGCTCTGGGACGCGTACTTCGCCGTCGCCTGGGCGGCCACCGCGGTCCTCGTCCTGACTGCGGCGCATCCCGGATGGCCCGTCCGGGTCGCCGCCGCCGGGCTGCTCGTACCGCTGGTGCCCTGGTACGGCGTGGTGGGCCGCCCGCTGCTGACGGACGAGGACCCGGCGGACGGGCGGCGGGCCCTGTGGTACCTCGGCGTGACGCTGGCGCTGTTCCTGGTGGCGGCGGTCCTGGTCGGCGAGACACGGCTGATGACGTTCGCGCTCGTCCCCCAGTGCTTCATGGCGCTGCGCAGGCGCGGGGCGCTCGTGGCGGTGACCGTGATCAATCTGGTGCCGGTCGTGGGCTGGGCGCTGCTGTGGCGGCCCGACGTCACGGACCTGCTCGGCAACGCGCTCTTCGCGGTGGTCGCCCTGGTCTCCTCGGTGGTGCTGGGCAGCTGGATCCTGCGGATCATCGAGCAGAGCGGGGAGCGGGCCGAGCTGATCGCGGAGCTGGACGCGAGCCGGTTCGAGAACTCGCGGCTGTCGGCCGCGCACGGCGCGCTCGCCGAGCGCGAGCGCATGGCCCGCGAGATCCACGACACCCTCGCCCAGGGCTTCACCAGCCTGCTGATGCTGGTCCAGGCGGTGGAGGCCGAGCTCGACCACGACCTGCCGCAGGCCCGCCGTCATCTGCGGCTGATGGACGAGACGGCCCGGCAGAACCTCGCCGAGGCCCGCGCCCTGGTGGCCGGGGGCGCGCCGGCCGACCTCGACGGCGCGACCCTGCCCGACGCGTTGCGCAGGCTGGCGGCGCGGCACGAGGCCACGCTCGACGTGACCGGTCCGGTCCGGGCGTTGCCCGCCGGACCGCAGGTGGTGGCGCTGCGCGCCTGCCAGGAGGCACTGGCGAACGCCCGCAAGCACGCGGGAAGTTCGGCGGCGGTGGGGATCAGCCTCGCGTACGCCGACGAGGCGCTCACCGTGTCGGTACGGGACGACGGCCCGGGCTTCGATCCGGCGGCCGTCCACGGTGGATACGGTCTGGCCGGGCTGCGGGCGCGGGCCGCCGAGGTGGGCGGGGCCGCTTCGGTGCACAGCGCACCGGGTGACGGCACGCTCGTGACCGTACGCCTGCCCGTGCCCACGAGCGTGCGGAGTGAGACCCCGTGATCCGGATCGTCCTGGCCGACGACCATCCCGTCGTACGTGAGGGCCTGCGCGCGATGCTGAGCGCCGAGCCGGACCTGGAAGTGGTCGCCGACGCGGCGAGCGGTCCGCAGGCGGAGGCGCTGGCGGCCGAACTCCGGCCGGACATCGTGCTGATGGACCTGCGGATGCCGGGCGGGGGCGGCGTCGACTCCATCGTGCGGATGAGTGAGGCGGGGCTGCCCTGCCGGGTGATCGTCCTGACCACGTACGAGACGGACCGGGACATCCTGCGGGCCGTGGAGGCCGGGGCCGCGGGCTATCTGCTGAAGGACCTGGCGCGGGGCGAACTGGCGGCGGCCGTCCGCGCCGCCGCGCGCGGGGAGACCGTCCTCGCGCCGTCGGTCGCGGCCCGGCTGGTGGACCAGCTGCGGGCCCGGCCCGAGCGGCCTCGTCTGTCGGAGCGGGAGACGGCGGTGCTGCGGCTGGTGGCCGACGGATGCACCAACGCCGAGATCGGCCGCAGGCTCTTCATCGGGGAGTCCACCGTCAAGACCCATCTTCTGCGTGTCTTCGGCAAGTTGGGGGTGGACGACCGCACGGCGGCGGTGACGAGCGCGCTGCGGTACGGGTTGCTCGACCCATGAGAAGGGCGCCGGGATGTCCCGGCGCCCTCGCGTCTGCGACCTGATCTGCCGGGCAGGCCCTAGCCGAGCCGCGACTCCAGCTCCGCCACGATCTCGTTCACGCCGATCGCTGCCTGCTCGCCGGACTCCATGTCCTTGAGCTGGACGATGCCCTCGGCGAGGTCCCGCTCGCCGGCCACGATCGCGTAGCGGGCGCCGCTGCGGTTGGCGTTCTTCATGGCGCCCTTGAGGCCCTTGCCGCCGTACGAGAAGTCGGCCGCGACGCCCGCCTTGCGCAGCTCGGTGACCTTGGCGAACAGGACCCGGCGGGCCTCCTCGCCGAGCGGCACCGCGTACACGCTGGTAGCGGACGGGATGTCCAGCTCCACTCCCTCGGCCTCCAGAGCGAGGACCGTGCGGTCGACGCCGAGGGCCCAGCCGACGGACGGCAGCGCGGGGCCGCCGATCATCTCGGACAGGCCGTCGTAGCGGCCGCCGCCGCCCACCGCGGACTGCGAGCCCAGGCCGTCGTGCACGAACTCGAAGGTCGTGCGCGTGTAGTAGTCCAGGCCGCGCACCAGCTTCAGGTCGTCCTCGAAGGCCACGCCCGCCGCGGTGAGCAGCTCGCGCACCTCCTCGTGGTACGCCTTGCAGGCGTCGCACAGGTAGTCGCGCAGCAGGGGCGCGCCGGTCAGCTGCTTCTGGACCGCCTCGCGCTTGTCGTCGAGGACGCGCAGCGGGTTGATGTCGACCCGGCGGCGCGTGTCCTCGTCCAGGTCCAGGCCCCGCAGGAACTCCTGGAGCGCGGCCCGGTACACCGGCCGGCACTCCTTGTCGCCCAGGCTGTTGAGCAGGATCCGGAACTGGCGCAGGCCGAGCGAGCGGTAGGCCTGGTCGGCCAGGATGATCAGCTCGGCGTCCAGGAACGGGTCCTCGGCGCCGATCGCCTCGGCGCCGACCTGCGAGAAGTGGCGGTAGCGGCCCTTCTGGGGGCGCTCGTAGCGGTAGTACGAGCCGGAGTACCAGAGCTTGACCGGCAGGTTGCCCGCCTTGTGCAGGTTGGCTTCGAGGGCCGCGCGCAGCACGGACGCGGTGCCCTCGGGGCGCAGGGCCAGCCGGTCGCCGCCCTTGGTCTCGAAGGCGTACATCTCCTTCGTCACGATGTCGGTCGACTCGCCGACCCCGCGCGCGAAGAGCTCGACGCTCTCGAAGCCGGGGGTCTCGATGTAGCCGTAGCCCGAGTTGCGCAGCGGCGCGGCGATCGCCTCGCGGACCGCCAGGTACTTCGCGGAGTCCGGCGGGATCAGGTCGTACGTGCCCTTGGGGGCCTGGAAGGTACTCACGGGAAGTCTCTCGTCACATTCCTCGTCGGGGAGCCTCCGCGGCTCCCGGGCCGGCTGCCACCTGTCGCAGATAGGGATTGGTGGCGCGCTCGCGGCCGATGGTCGTGTGCTCGTTGTGGCCGGGCAGCACCACGGTGGAGTCGTCGAGCGGCAGGCACACGCGGGCCAGCGATTCGAGCATGTCCTCCATGGAGCCACCGGGCAGGTCGGTGCGTCCGATGGAGCCGGCGAACAGCAGGTCGCCCGAGAAGAAGATCGGCGGGACGTCCGCCGCCTCGGGCATACCGAAGGTCACCGACCCCCTGGTATGGCCGGGCGCATGCGCGACGGAGAGTTCCAGACCGGCCAGCTCCAGCTTCGCGCCGTCGGTCAGCTCCTTGACGTCGTCCGGTTCCCCGATGGTCAGCTCGCCCAGCAGCGGCATGCCGATGGACCGGCCGAGCGCCTTCTCGGGGTCGGTCATCATGTACCGGTCCTCGGGGTGGATCCAGGCCGGAACGTCGTGGGCGCCGCACACCGGGACGACCGAGGCCACATGGTCGAGGTGGCCATGGGTGAGGACGACGGCGACGGGCTTGAGCCGATGCTTCTTCAGCGTTTCCTCGACTCCTGGGGCGGCCTGATGGCCCGGGTCGATGATCACGCACTCCTCACCGGCGGCGGGGGCGACGAGATAACAGTTCGTCCCCCAGGCCCCGGCGGGGAACCCGGCAATGAGCACGATCGTCCTTCGTTGTGTCGATACGGGCGGCAACAGCTGCTGTCAGAGCCTACCGGCGCTGCCGTTTACTCAGCGAACCCATATACGGTACGGGGCTAGACGCAGCGGTCGGCTCACCGGACGCGCGCGTACCGGTCGGCACACGACACTCATGAGGAGAGAACCCGGTGGTCACCCAGGAGCAGCGGCGGCGTCAGCTCGCCCGGGAGAAGTTCTTGCGGCAGCAGCAGCGGCGCACCAGCGCGCGGCGCAAGTCACGCATGCGCAACTCCGTGATCGCGTCGGTGCTCGGCGTGGTCGTGATCGGCAGTGTCGCGCTGTACACGACCGGGGTGCTGAAGAACGACGACGACAAGAAGGCGAACGCGAGCGCGGACGTCACGCCCAGCGCCTCGCCCAGCAAGGCCCCCGACCCGTGCCAGAAGCCCGACAAGGGTGCGGTGGAGAAGCTGAGCTGGAAGACGGAGCCGGCGCTCACCATCGACAAGTCGGCGAAGTACACGATGAAGCTGGCGACGACCTGCGGTGACATCGGCGTCGACCTCAAGGCCGCGGCCGCGCCGCACACCGCGAACTCGTTCAACTTCCTTGCCGGCAAGGGCTACTTCGACCACACCAAGTGCCACCGGCTCACCACCAACGGCATCTACGTGCTCCAGTGCGGTGACCCGACGGGCACCGGCAGCGGCGGCCCCGGCTACACGATCCCGGACGAGAACCTGAAGGACAGCAGCCTGAAGGGCAACGTCTACCCGGCGGGTACGGTCGCGATGGCGAACACCGGGCAGAAGCACACCGGTGGCAGCCAGTTCTTCCTGGTGTACCAGGACAGCCAGTTGCCGCCCACCTACACACCGTTCGGTACCGTCGACGCGGCGGGCATGAAGGTGCTGAAGAAGATCGCCGCCGCGGGTGAGAACACGGGGGCCGGTGACGGCGCCCCGAACGCGACGGTCGTGATCAACAAGGCGACGGTCGCGAAATCCTGACGCTCAAGTCGGCCAACTGCGGAATTTCGGTCGCGCGGGATGCGGACAGGCAACCCGCCGGTCGCCTATGTTGGCCGTGACGAAACTGTGGACGATGCCCGGGGGCGCTGAGGCCCCTCGCAGGCATCATGTGGAGGAGGCGCTGTGAGCAGCGACCCGTGGGGCCGCGTCGACGAGACGGGGACCGTGTACGTGCGTACGGCCGACGGCGAGCAGGTCGTCGGTTCCTGGCAGGCCGGCTCCCCCGAGGAAGCGTTGGCCTACTTCGAGCGCAAGTACGAGGGCCTGGTGGTCGAGATCGGCCTCCTCGAAAAGCGAGTACAGACCACCGACCTGTCGGCGAAGGACGCCCAGACCGCCATCGACCACCTGCGCGAGCAGGTTGACGCGCATCACGCCGTCGGCGATCTGTCCGCGCTGCGGGGCCGTCTGGACAAGCTGGTGGAGACCGTCGAGGCACGCCGCGAGGAGCGCAAGCAGCAGCGCGCCAAGCAGTCCGACGAGGCGCGGCACGCCAAGGAGGACCTGGTCACCGAGGCGGAGCAGCTGGCGCAGTCCGACCAGTGGCGGGCGGCCGGCGAGCGGCTGCGGGCCCTGGTGGACACCTGGAAGGGGCTGCCGCGTCTCGACCGCAAGTCGGACGACGAGCTGTGGCACCGCTTCTCGCACGCCCGCTCGGCGTTCTCCAAGCGTCGCAAGGCCCACTTCGCGCAGCTCGACGCACAGCGCGAGGATGCCCGCAAGACCAAGGAGAAGCTGGTCGCCGAGGCGGAGGCGCTCTCCGACTCGACGGACTGGGGTCCGACGGCGGCCCGCTACCGCGAGCTGATGTCGGAGTGGAAGGCCGCGGGCCGCGCCCAGCGCGAGCACGAGGACGACCTGTGGAACCGCTTCCGCGGCGCCCAGGACGTCTTCTTCGCCGCGCGCAGCTCGGTGTTCGCCGAGCGGGACGCGGAGCAGTCGGAGAACCTGAAGCTCAAGGAGGAGCTGGCCGAGGAGGCCGAGAAGCTCCTGCCGATCACCGACCTCAAGTCCGCCCGGGCCTCCTTCCGCTCGATCAACGAGCGCTGGGAGGCCATCGGTCACGTGCCGCGCGACGCGCGTCCGAAGGTCGAGGGCCGGATGCACACGGTCGACCGGGCCATCCAGGAGGCCGAGGAGGCCGAGTGGCGCCGGACGAACCCGGAGGCACGCGCGCGTGCCGAGGGTCTGACCGGTCAGCTCCAGGCCGCCGTGGACAAGCTGCGCGGCCAGGTCGAGCAGGCGCGCACCCAGGGCAACGCCTCCAAGGCCGAGAAGCTGGAGAAGGAGCTTGAGGGTCGCCAGGCACTGCTTGACCAGGCGCTGAAGGGTCTGCAGGAGTTCGGCGGCTGACAGGCCGCCCCGCTCACGCCAGAGGGCCTCGTACATCCCGTACTGGGCCCTCTGGCGTGCCGTGCGACCTCACGTGCCGGTCGGAGGCCTTGTGTGCCGTCTCTAGTCCCTACGACCTGCTGCGCGCCGACGTCACGCGGTACACGTCGTAGACGCCCTCCACGCCCCGGACCGCCTTCAGGACGTGCCCGAGGTGCTTCGGGTCGCCCATCTCGAAGGTGAACCGGGAGGTGGCCACGCGGTCGCGGGAGGTCTGGACGGCCGCGGACAGGATGTTGACGTGCTGGTCGGACAGGACACGGGTGACGTCCGACAGGAGCCGGGAGCGGTCCAGGGCCTCGACCTGGATGGCGACCAGGAAGACCGAGGACTGGGTGGGCGCCCACTCGACGTCCAGGATGCGCTCGGGCTCGCGGGACAGTGACTCCACGTTGACACAGTCGCTGCGGTGAACCGATACGCCGCTACCGCGCGTGACGAAACCGATGATCGGGTCGCCGGGTACGGGCGTACAGCAGCGGGCCAGCTTGACCCACACGTCGTCGACGCCCTTGACCACGACGCCCGGGTCGGCGCTGGAGCGGCGCTTGCGGCCGCGGGTGCGCGTCGGCGGTACCGTCTCGTCGATCTCCTCGGTGGCCGCCTCCTCGCCGCCGAGCGCCGACACCAGCTTCTGCACGATGTTCTGCGCGGAGACGTGGCCCTCGCCGATCGCCGCGTACAGCGCGGAGATGTCCGAGTAGCGCATCTCGTGCGCGAGCGTGACCAGCGAGTCGCCGGTCAGGATGCGCTGGATCGGCAGGTTCTGCTTGCGCATCGCGCGGACGATGGCGTCCTTGCCGTGCTCGATCGCCTCGTCGCGGCGCTCCTTGGAGAACCAGGCCCGGATCTTGTTGCGGGCGCGCGGGGACTTGACGAAGCCGAGCCAGTCGCGGGAGGGGCCTGCACCGGGCGCCTTGGAGGTGAAGACCTCCACCAAGTCGCCGTTGTCCAGGGTGGATTCGAGCGGTACGAGGCGCCCGTTGACCCGTGCTCCTATGGTGCGGTGGCCGACCTCGGTGTGGACGGCGTACGCGAAGTCGACCGGGGTGGCCCCGGCCGGGAGCGCTATGACGTCGCCCTTGGGGGTGAAGACGAAGACCTCGTTGCGGGACAGGTCGAAGCGCAGGGACTCCAGGAACTCGCCGGGGTCCTCGGTCTCCTTCTGCCAGTCGAGCAACTGGCGCAGCCACGCCATGTCGTTGAGGTGGTCGTCCTTGCCCTTGCCGGACGACTTGGGCGCGTCCGTACGCACCTTGGAGGCGCCGGCGACGGCCTCCTGCTTGTACTTCCAGTGCGCGGCGATGCCGTACTCGGCGCGGCGGTGCATGTCGAAGGTGCGGATCTGGAGCTCGACGGGCTTGCCGTTGGGGCCGATCACCGTCGTGTGCAGCGACTGGTACATGTTGAACTTGGGCATCGCGATGTAGTCCTTGAACCGGCCGGGGACCGGGTTCCATCGCGCGTGCACGGTGCCGAGGGCCGCGTAGCAGTCGCGGACGGTGTCGACCAGTACACGAATCCCCACCAGGTCGTAGATCTCCGCGAAGTCCCGGCCGCGGACGATCATCTTCTGGTAGACGCTGTAGTAGTGCTTCGGGCGGCCGGTGACGGTCGCCTTGATGCGGGCGGCGCGCAGGTCGGCCTGGACCTCGTCGGTCACTATGGCCAGATACTCGTCACGCTTCGGTGCGCGCTCGGCCACCAGCCGTACGATCTCGTCGTACATCTTGGGGTAGAGGATCGCGAACGCGAGGTCCTCCAGCTCCCACTTGATGGTGTTCATGCCGAGGCGGTGGGCGAGCGGCGCGTAGATCTCCAGCGTCTCGCGCGCCTTCTTCTCCTGCTTCTCGCGCTTGAGGTAACGCATGGTGCGCATGTTGTGCAGGCGGTCGGCGAGCTTGATGACCAGGACGCGCGGGTCCTTGGCCATGGCGACGACCATCTTGCGCACGGTCTCGGCCTGCGCGGCCTCGCCGAACTTGACCTTGTCCAGCTTGGTCACGCCGTCGACGAGCAGGGCGACGGTGTCGCCGAAGTCGCGGCGGAGCTGGTCGAGGCCGTACTCGGTGTCCTCGACGGTGTCGTGCAGCAGGCCCGCCATCAGGGTGGCCGGGTCCATGCCCAGCTCGGCGAGGATGGTGGTGACGGCGAGGGGGTGCGTGATGTACGGGTCGCCGCTCTTGCGCTTCTGGCCGCGGTGCCAGCGCTCGGCGACCTGGTAGGCGCGCTCGATCTGGCGCAGGGTGGCGTTCTCGATCTTCGGGTCGTTGCTGCGCACTATGCGCAGGAGCGGTTCGAGGACCGGGTTGTACGGGTTCGCGCGCTGCACGCCGAGGCGGGCGAGGCGGGCGCGGACGCGGTTGGAGGAGCCGGAGCGGGCGGGCGGGCCGGGGGTGGCACGGACCGCGGCCGGCTGGGCCGGGCGCTCGGGCGATGGGGGTCCCCCCGCTTGAGCGGAGTCGAGAGTGGGGGAGGGTTTGGGTCGCGAGGCCTCGGCCGCCTTGTCCGCGGGCGCGGACTGGGCGTGCTCGACCTGCCCGCGGGCGTCGCTCTTCGCGTGGGGCGCGGGCTTGGCCGTGGGCGCCGAGCCGGGCTCGGGCTTGGCGGCGGTCAGTGGCTGGGCCTCGTCTGGCAAGAGGACTCCTCGTGCGCGATCCGGGTCCCCCGGTCAGGCTCCGGAAACCCCATGGTAGCGATCCCTGGCTCCAGGATCGCCTCCAGTCCGATCCGAGGGACGACTACGGGAGAAACAACTGAGGCTACCGCCGGATTCCGTAGGGCCGGACTTGGGGTGTCCTGGGGGTTTCCGCACGCTTGCGACAAGGGTGTTGCGGATGCTTGCGACGGGGCGCCAGGGTCGTGCGTGAGGGGGCCTGGGCCAGGGGTGAGCGGACTTGAGGGCGGCTGCGGCGGCCACATCCGTGATCCACGACCACGTACGCGAACGGTTGCCTGTCCGGCACCTGGACAGCCACCCGTGGCTACCGACCCTCCCGAGACGATCGAACAGCCGCCCGTCGGTACGAGGACGGCCCGCCCCGCGATACGCGCACGGCCATCCCGCCGATCCCAGGACAGCCGCTCAGACAGCCAGACCGCCCGCAACCAGCGAACAACGGCCGCACCGGTACCAGGACGGACGACCCGGCCCACCCCGGCGATGCGCACACCGCCGCCCTACCGGTACGGACGGACCACCCGGCCCACTGGTGACGGGACGCGCCGCCCGGCCCACCCGGGACATGCGAACGGCCGCCCCGAAGTGTCGGGGCGGCCGTTCGTTGGCCGGGGCGGGGCTCAGACCTGGAGGAGGGACTCCACGGGGGCTCCGGGGAGGGCCGCTTCCAGGCGGGGGCGGCCGGCCAGGAAGGCCAGTTCCATCAGGACCGCGACGCCCGCGACCTCGGCGCCGGCCCGGTGGATGAGCTGGATCGCCGCCTCGGCGGTGCCGCCGGTGGCGAGGACGTCGTCCACGATCAGGATGCGGTCGTCCGAGGTCAGGTCCTCCGCGTGCACCTCGATCTCGGCCGAGCCGTACTCCAGGTCGTACTCCTGGCGCAGCGTCGCTCCGGGGAGCTTGCCCGCCTTGCGCACCGGGACGAAGCCGAGGCCGGCGCGGACGGCGACCGGGGCGCCCAGGATGAAGCCCCGGGCCTCCAGGCCGACGACCTTGGTGGCACCGGTGCGCTCGGCGATCTCCGCCAGCGTGTCGGTCAGGGCCGTGAACGCCGCCGGGTCCGCCAGGAGCGGCGTGATGTCCTTGAACATCACGCCCTGCTCCGGGTAGTCCGGGACGTCACGGATGCGGCTGAGCAGCAGCTCCCTGATGTCGGTCATCGACGCTTCCCGGAGGGCCGGCGCCGGTCGCGGCGGGCCGCCGACTGGTCACGCGGGCCGACGACCGCGGGCGCGGCGTCCTCGGGCCCGGCGCCGGACCGCGCGTCCGCCATCTCCTCCTCGGCAGCGGCCTGGGCCCGCTTGGCCAGCACGCGCTTCCTGAGCGCCTTCATCTGCGGCTCGCGCTCCTTGAGGTCGGCGACGAGCGGCGTGGCGATGAAGATCGAGGAGTACGCACCGGCCGCGAGGCCGACGAACAGCGACAGCGAGATGTCGTTCAGCGTGCCGGCGCCGAGGAAGCCGCCGCCGATGAACAGCAGACCGGCCACCGGCAGCAGCGCGACCACCGTGGTGTTGATCGAACGGACCAGCGTGCCGTTGATCGACATGTTGGCGATGTCGCTGTACGTGAACCGCGTCTGCTTGGTGATGTCCTTCGTCTGCTCCTTGAGGCTGTCGAAGACGACGACCGTGTCGTAGAGCGAGTAACCGAGGATCGTCAGCAGACCGATCACCGTACCGGGCGTGACCTCGAAGCCGACCAGGGCGTAGATACCGGTGGTGATGGTGATGTCGTGGATCAGCGCGACGAGCGCCGCGACGGCCATGCGCCACTCGAAGGCGATCGCCAGGTAGATCACGACGAGGACCATGAAGATCGCCAGGCCCTCCCAGGCCTTGTTGGCGATCTGCTCACCCCAGCTGGGACCGACCAGGTCGGCCGCCAGCTTCTCGGAGTCGATGTTCAGGTCCTTGGCCAGCGTCTGCTTGATCTCGTCGGACTGACCGGTGTCGATGCCCGCGATCTGGATGCGCAGGCTGCCGTTGCCGAGCTTCTGCACGACCGCCTCGTGGCCGGAGGCGTCGCGCGCGTAGCCCTCCGCCTGGGCCACCGAGGTGCTCATCTTGGTGGGCGTCGTGAAGACCGCTCCGCCCTGGAACTCGATGCCCATGTTCAGGCCGCGGACCGCCAGGCCGACGATGGCCGTGATGGTGATCAGGATGGAGACGCCGTACCAGATCTTGCGCTTGCCGACGAAGTCGTAGCTGATCTCGCCGCGGTGCAGTCGAGCGCCGAGGTTGCCGAGTTTCGACATCGCTCACGCCTCCTTCGGGTCGACGGAGCCGGCGGCAGGACCGGCGGGACGGCGGGTACGGCGCAGCGGCGGCTTGGCGCCCAGGCCCTTCGGGTCGAGGCCGGACCACTTGTGGCCGTTCGCGAAGAACTTCCGGCGGGCCAGGAGCGTCATCAGCGGCTTGGTGAAGAAGAAGACGACGACCACGTCGAGCACGGTGGTCAGACCCAGTGTGAACGCGAAGCCCTGGACCTTGCCGACGGTGACGACGAACAGCACGGCGGCGGCGAGGAACGACACGAAGTCGGAGACCAGGATGGTGCGCCGGGCACGCGGCCAGGCCCGCTCGACGGCGGGACGCAGGGAGCGGCCCTCGCGGATCTCGTCCCGGATGCGTTCGAAGTACACGATGAACGAGTCCGCCGTGATACCGATGGCCACGATCGCACCGCAGACCGCCGGCAGGTTCAGCGCGAAGCCGATGGTCGGGCCGAGCAGCGCCATGATCACGTAGGTGAGGATCGCGGAGACCAGCAGCGAGGCCATCGCCACGAGCGACAGGCCCCGGTAGTACACCACCAGGTAGATCACGACCAGGAGGAGACCGATCGCACCGGCGAGCAGACCGGCGTGCAGCTGCTCACCACCGAGCGCGGCGGTCACGGTCGTGACGCTCTGCTCCTGGAAGGACAGCGGGAGCGCGCCGTAGGACAGCATGTTGGCGAGGCTCTGGGCCTCGTCCTGGGTGAAGCTGCCGGAGATCTCCGCCTGGCCGCCCGTGATGGACTGCTGCACGAACGGGCTGGAGACGACCTCGCCGTCCAGGACGATGCCGAACTCGTTCTGCGGCTGCTGCTTCTTGGCCAGCTCACCGGTGATGTTCGCGAACTTGTCGGCGCCGCTGGAGTTGAACCGCATCTGGACCTGCCAGCCGGCGGCACCCTGCGTGTCGAACACCGCCTGGGCCTTCTTGACCTCGGTGCCGTCCACGGCGGCCGGGCCGAGCAGGTACTTGTACCAGACCTTGTTGATCTCGCCGCAGGCCACGGTGGGCTCGCCGGGCTTGGTGTTCTTGCCGGCGGTGGCGCGGACGGCGGGCTTGGAGCAGTCCAGGGCCGCGTACTGGGCCTGGAGCTTCGCCGTGCCGTTGTCCGTGCCGCTACCGGCGGACGCCGACGGGCTCGCGGAGGGCTTGGAGCTCCCGGAGGCGGAGGGCGACGGCGTGGTGTCCTTCAGGGCATCGGTGACGGCGCGGCCCTGCGTGGTGGCGGTGGCCGTCGGGGACGCGGAGGAGGGCGAGGTCGCCTTCTGCTTCGACGAGGCGCTGCTCGACGGGCTCGGCGAGGCGCTGCCGCTGGGGGAGACGCTCGGCGAGGGGCTCGCGGCGGACGCGGAGGGCTCGCTGGCCAGGACCGGGCGGAAGTACAGCTTCGCGGTGGTGCCGACCTGCTGCTGGGCCTCCTTGGAGTTGGTGCCCTTGGGGATGTTGACGATGATGTTGTCGGTCCCCTGGGTCTGCACCTCCGCCTCGGAGACGCCGAGGCCGTTGACACGGCGGTTCATGATGTCGACCGCGGTGTCCATGTTGGCCTTGTTGATCGCGGACCCCTGGTCGGCCTTCGCCTTGAGCGTGATGCTCGTGCCGCCGGCGAGGTCGATGCCGAGGCGCGGGGTCGGGTGCCCGGAGGCGAACATGCCTCCGGTGAGCGCCACGATGGCGATCAGGATGAGGGCCAGCGAGCGCCCTGGCTTGCTCTGGGCGCTCGCGCTCCGGCCCTTCTTAGGTGCTGCCACCTTCTCGTACTCCCTCTCGGGCCGCCTCGCGTCCGGTCGGCGCGGTCGGCCATGACATGGTGTCGGGATCCCGTGCGAGATACAGACGCGCCCGGGGTGCGCGGGCGCGAGGGGATCGCGCCGCACTCCCCGGGACGTGACTACTTCGCGTCGGAGTCGCCGTCGGTCTTCTTCGGCTCTTCGTCCGTCTTCGCCTCGGCGGCCTCGGCCGGCTCTTCGTCCGCGTCCTTCTTACCGAGGTCGACGGCCTTGTCGTCGGAGGCGGCGGCAGCGTCGGCGGGCGCGTCGCTCTCGGTGAGGGAGGAGGCATCGTCCGGGACGAGGTCGGCGTCGGACTTCAGGTCGTGCTCGATGCCGTGGACGATGCGGTTGTACTCGTCGTCGGTGAGGACGGCACCGATGGCGTTCTTCGCGAAGAGGAGATCGACGCCCGGGCCGGCGTCGAGGAGGACCGTGTCCTCGTTGACCTCCTTGACCGTCGCGTACATGCCCCCGATCGTGCGGACGCCGGAGCCGGGCTGCATCTCGTTCCGCATATTGGCGGCCTGCTGCTGCTTCTTCTTGGCCGAACGCGTCATCAGGAACATGGCCGCGATGAGCACGATGAACGGGAGAAGGGTCAAGGTATTCACGGGACGGAGTTTCCTTCGCACGACCGCGGCGGGGAGCGGCCTGGTGGATGGGGGTTTATTCGGCGCTGCCCACAAGGGCGGCATCGGCGGAGTCTAAGCGAGTCCACGCGCATGGAACAACGCTCAGCATGGCACCTGGGTTCCTGACCCGGCCAATGCCCCCGCCGTCACGCCCCGAACAGGTCCTGTTGTCCGGTTCCGGTCGAGCGTGGCGGGGTGAGGCCGAGGTGCGCCCATGCGGCGGGTGTGGCGACCCGGCCGCGCGGGGTGCGCGCGAGCAGGCCCTCCCTCACGAGGAAGGGTTCGGCGACCTCCTCCACGGTCTCACGTTCCTCCCCCACCGCGACAGCAAGTGTGGAGAGGCCCACAGGGCCGCCGCCGAACAGCTTGAGCAGGGCCTGCAGGACGGCGCGGTCGAGGCGGTCGAGGCCGCGGGCGTCGACCTCGTACACCTTCAGGGCCGCCGCGGCGATGTCCCTGGTGATGATTCCGTCGGCCTTGACCTGCGCGTAGTCGCGGACGCGGCGCAGCAGTCGGTTGGCGATACGGGGCGTGCCGCGGGAGCGGCCGGCGATCTCGGCGGCGCCGTCGGGGTCGATCTCGACGTCGAGCAGACCGGCCGAGCGGTGCACGACCCGCTCCAGCTCGACGGGCTCGTAGAACTCCATGTGCGCGGTGAAGCCGAAGCGGTCGCGCAGCGGGGGCGGCAGCAGGCCCGCGCGCGTGGTGGCGCCGACCAGGGTGAACGGGGGCAGTTCGAGGGGGATGGCGGTGGCGCCGGGGCCCTTGCCGACGATGACGTCGACGCGGAAGTCCTCCATGGCCATGTAGAGCATCTCCTCGGCGGGCCGCGACATGCGGTGGATCTCGTCGAGGAAGAGGACCTCGCCCTCCTGGAGGGAGGAGAGGATCGCGGCGAGGTCGCCGGCGTGCTGGATGGCGGGGCCGCTGGTGATCCGGATGGGGGCGCCCATCTCGGCCGCGATGATCATCGAGAGGGTGGTCTTGCCGAGGCCGGGGGCGCCGGAGAGCAGCACGTGGTCGGCGGTGGCGCCACGCGCGCGTGCGGCGCGCAGGACGAGGTCGAGCTGCTCGCGGACCTTCTCCTGACCGATGAACTCGCCCAGGTCCTTGGGGCGCAGGGCGGCCTCGACGGCCTGGTCCTCACGGTCGGCGACCGGGCCCACGAGCCGCTCCGCGGCGGTGTCGGTCGTGTCGTCCCAGTTCATGTGATCTGCCTCAACGGTGGTGGGTCAGCGAGCGCGGTTCAGGGTCTGCAGGGCGGCCTTCAGCAGTTGGCCCACCTGGGGCGTGCCGCCCTCCGCCTCGGCCTGCGGGGTCACGGCGGCCACGGCCTCGTCGGCCTCGCGCGTGGCGTAGCCGAGGCCGATCAGCGCGGCATGCAGCTGGTCGCGCCAGCCCTGGGTGACCGGGGCGCCGATCGCGGGGGCCGTCCCGACCGGTGCGCCGAGGCGGTCCTTCAGCTCCAGCAGCAGCTTCTGCGCGCCCTTCTTGCCGATGCCGGGGACCGCGGTGAGGGCCTTCTCGTCGGCGGTGGCGACCGCGCGGCGCAGCGCGTCCGGGGTGTGCACCGCGAGCATCGCCTGGGCGAGGCGCGGACCGACGCCGCTCGCGGTCTGGAGCAGCTCGAAGACCTGGCGCTCGTCGTCGTCGGCGAAGCCGTACAGGGTGAGGGAGTCCTCGCGGACCACGAGCGAGGTGTGCAGCTTGGCGGGCTGTCCCATGCGGAGCGTGGACAGCGTGTTCGGCGTGCACTGCACGGCCATGCCGACGCCGCCGACCTCGACGACGGCGGCGTCGGGGGCGAGTGCGGCGACCGTGCCGCTCACGAAGGCGATCATCCCGTACGGCCTTTCGATGTGTGCAGGGCGACGGCCTGCTGGAGTCGGTTCTGGGCGGGGGCACGCCAGATGTGGCAGATGGCCAGCGCGAGGGCGTCGGCTGCGTCGGCGGGCTTGGGCGGGGCGTCCAGCCGGAGCAACCGCGTCACCATGGCGCCGACCTGGGCCTTGTCCGCGCGGCCGCTGCCGGTGACGGCGGCCTTGACCTCGCTGGGCGTGTGCAGGGCGACGGGGATGCCGCGGCGGGCGGCGCACAGCATGGCGACGGCACTGGCCTGGGCGGTGCCCATCACCGTGCGGACGTTGTGCTGACTGAACACGCGCTCCACGGCGACGAATTCGGGCCGGTGCTCGTCCAGCCAGGCCTCGATGCCCTGCTCGACAGCGAGGAGGCGGCGGCTCAACTCGGCGTCCGCGGCGGTGCGGACGACTCCGACGCCGAGCATCGTCAACGGCCGCCCCGCGACCCCCTCGACGACACCGACACCGCACCGCGTGAGTCCGGGGTCCACCCCGAGTACCCGCACACACCCTCCCCTCGATCTCCCCCGGCTACCGCTGGGCGGTACCCGCGATCTGTGCAGGCTATCCGGTGCCACTGACAACGGCGGCGGGCCGGTGGGGGTTTGGCACCCCGCCCCCACGGTGCGCGCGGGGCGCGGGGGCCCGACGCCGCGGGCATGGACAGTGTTACGGTGGGGTAGGGGGAGTTGGGGAAGAAGTTGTGGACGT
>NZ_JBSHAQ010000072.1:36488-39693 GCF_053611585.1 Streptomyces sp. NPDC054794
ACAACGGGGGGGGGCCGGTGGGGTGTGTCCCACCGGCCCGCCTCGATCCGCTCGGCTCGCGGCAGCCCTACGCGTCGACCTTCTCCATGATCTCGTCGCTGACGTCGAAGTTGGCGAAGACGTTCTGCACGTCGTCGCTGTCCTCCAGGGCGTCGATCAGCTTGAAGATCTTCTTGGCGCCCTCCTCGTCCAGCTCGACCTGGACGGACGGCACGAAGCTGGACTCGGCGGAGTCGTAGTCGATCCCGGCCTCCTGGAGGGCGGTGCGGACCGCGACCAGGTCGGTGGCCTCGCTGATGACCTCGTAGGTCTCGCCGAGGTCGTTGACCTCCTCGGCGCCCGCGTCCAGGACGGCGCCGAGGACGTCGTCCTCGGTCAGCTCGCCCTTGGGGACGATGACGACGCCCTTGCGGCTGAACATGTACGACACCGAGCCGGGGTCGGCCATGTTGCCGCCGTTGCGGGTCATGGCGACGCGCACGTCGGAGGCGGCACGGTTGCGGTTGTCGGTGAGGCACTCGATGAGCACCGCGACACCGTTCGGGCCGTAACCCTCGTACATGATCGTCTCGTAGTCGGCGCCGCCGGCCTCCAGGCCGCCGCCGCGCTTGACCGCGGAGTCGATGTTCTTGTTGGGAACCGACTGCTTCTTGGCCTTCTGGATGGCGTCGTAGAGCGTCGGGTTGCCCTCGATGTCGACGCCGCCCATGCGCGCGGCGACCTCGATGTTCTTGATCAGCTTCGCGAAGAGCTTGCCGCGCTTGGCATCGATCACGGCCTTCTTGTGCTTCGTCGTAGCCCATTTAGAGTGGCCGGACATCTGCCTGTCTCCTTCGCGTAACCCATCTCTGCAACGAACTCCAGAGATCCTACAAGGACTCCGGTGTCCGGTTGGCGCGCACCAGGTCGACGAACAGGGCGTGCACGCGGTGGTCGCCGGTCAGTTCCGGGTGGAACGACGTGGCCAGCGCATTGCCCTGCCGGACGGCGACGATGTGGCCGTCGTGCTCGGCGAGCACCTCGGCCTCGGCACCGACGGACTCCACCCAGGGGGCGCGGATGAAGACGCCCTCTACAGGATCGCCCTCGACACCGCGGACGGCGACCGCCGCCTCGAACGACTCGTTCTGCCGTCCGAAGGCGTTGCGGCGCACGATCATGTCGATCCCGCCGATGGTCTCCTGGCCCGAGCGCGGGTCGAGGATCTTGTCGGCGAGCATGATCATGCCCGCGCAGGTGCCGTAGACCGGCATGCCGTCCCGCACGCGCGCGCGGAGGGGCTCCATCACTCCGAAGAGGATGGCCAGCTTGGAGATGGTCGTGGACTCGCCGCCGGGCAGGACGAGGCCGTCGACCTCGGCGAGTTCCTCGGGACGCCGCACCGGCCTGGCCACGGCGTCCGCCGCGGCCAGGGCGATGAGGTGCTCCCGTACGTCGCCCTGGAGGGCCAGAACGCCAATGACAGGGGTGCTCATGGGGTCTCTACCAGGGCCTCTTACCAGCCGCGGTTGGCGTAGCGCTCGGTCTCGGGGAGGGTGTCGCAGTTGATGCCGACCATGGCCTCGCCGAGGTTGCGCGACGCGTCCGCGATGATCTTCGGGTCGTCGTAGAAGGTGGTGGCCTTCACGATGGCGGCGGCGCGCTTGGCCGGGTCGCCGGACTTGAAGATGCCGGAGCCGACGAAGACGCCTTCAGCGCCGAGCTGGCGCATGAGCGCGGCGTCGGCCGGGGTGGCCACGCCACCGGCGGAGAACAGCACGACCGGGAGCTTGCCGAGCTCGGCGACCTCCTTGACGAGCTCGTAGGGGGCGCGCAGTTCCTTGGCGGCGGCGAACAGCTCGTGGTTGTCGAAGCCGCGCAGGCGAGCGATCTCGTTCTTGATCTGGCGCAGGTGGCGGACGGCCTCGACGACGTTGCCGGTGCCGGCCTCGCCCTTGGAGCGGATCATCGCGGCGCCCTCGGCGATGCGGCGCAGGGCCTCGCCCAAGTTGGTGGCACCGCAGACGAAGGGGGTGGTGAACGCCCACTTGTCGGAGTGGTTGACCTCGTCGGCCGGGGTGAGGACCTCGGACTCGTCGATGTAGTCGACGCCGAGGGCCTGCAGGACCTGGGCCTCGACGAAGTGGCCGATGCGGGACTTGGCCATGACCGGGATCGAGACGGCGTTGATGATGCCCTCGATCATGTCCGGGTCGGACATGCGAGCGACGCCGCCGTCCTTGCGGATGTCGGCCGGGACCCGCTCCAGGGCCATGACGGCGACGGCGCCCGCGTCCTCGGCGATCTTCGCCTGCTCCGGCGTGACGACGTCCATGATCACGCCGCCCTTGAGCTGCTCGGCCATGCCGCGCTTGACGCGGGCGGTGCCGGTCTCAGGGGTCTGGGCGGGGGTGGGGATCGTGGTGGACACGGGTGACCTCGCTCGGTGAAGACGGTTTTCTGCTCAAGCGAGGAAACGTGAATGGACCAGGCCACAGCAAGGGCCAATGCGAAGGCGGTGGATCCTTTTCACCTACGATCCCACGAAACCGCAGCTGGGAGAGGTCCTAGGCCGCCCGGTCCACCAGGGCCGCGGGCGGCTCGTCGTCCATCTCGAAGGCCAGCGGGAAGGGCGCGTGGCCGGCCAGCCGGAACCACCGCACCTTGCGGTGCTCACGGAGCCTGCGGGCCGCGCCCACGGCGTCGTTGTGGAAGCGCCGGGCCATCGGCACCCTGCGGACCGCCTCGGTCAGCTCGTGCGCGGCCGCGTCGCCGCCGGGCGCCTCGCGGACCGCCTCGACCTGCTGCGCCTCCGCGAACACGGCCCGCAGCGCCTGGCTCAGCTCGCTCTCGGCCACCTCCCGCTGCTCCTCCTCGGCCTGCCGGGCGGCATGCGCGGCCTCGTACAGCACGATCGAGGCGGCCGGGTCGAGCACACCGGAGGTGGCCAGTTCCTGGGCCACCGAGGCCCGGCGCAGCAGCTGCGCGTCCAGCGCGGCGCGGGTGGCGTCGATCCGTGTGTGCAGGCGGTCCAGTCGGCCGGCCGTCCAGCTCAGGTAGAGACCGATGACGACCAGGGCGACGAGGATCCAGATGAGGGTTGCGGTCACGGGCGGCAAGGCTACCGGGGCGCTCCGCTGGGGTGGGCGGGTGCCGTGTGGTGGCCCTGTGCTGTGTGGTGGCCGCGTGCTGTGTGGTGGGCGGTGTCGGTGTCAGCGTCCGGGGG
>NZ_JBSHAQ010000073.1:0-38218 GCF_053611585.1 Streptomyces sp. NPDC054794
GGAGGAACCTCTCCGGCCGGCGCCGCCGCTCTCTACGTCGTGCACCCCGAGGTCAGCCGAGCAGCGTGCCGCCGGTGGCGTCGATGAACGCGCCGGTGATCCAGCGCGAGTCCGCCGAGGCGAGGAAGGCCACCACGTCGGCGATGTCCTCGGGCTGACCCACCCGCTTGAACGCCGACATCTGCGCCATCTGCTCCACGGCCTTCGGGTTGCTGAAGATCGGGCTCTGGTTGTTCGTACGGCCCGGCGCCACCGTGTTCACCGTGATGCCCCGCGGCGCCACGTGCAGCGCCAGGTGCAGGGTGAGCTGGTCGACCGCGCTCTTGGAGATCGCGTACGCGATCTGGTCCGGCTGCGAGCTGCGTGTGATGCCGGAGGAGATGTTGACGATGCGGCCACCGTCGGGAATCAGCGCCAGTGCGCGCTGCGCGACGAAGAACGGCGCCCGGGCGTTGACGGCGTAGTACCGGTCGAACAGCTCCGGCGTCACGTCCTCCGGCAGGGTGGGCGGTCCGCCCACGGCCGCGTTGTTCACGAGGATGTTCAACGACGTGGCGGAGGTGCGCTTTTCGAGCTCCTCCTCCAACGCGCCGAACAATGCCTCCACGGTGGATACGTCACTCAGTTCCGCGCCGACCGCGAAAGCCTGTCCGCCGTCCTTCTCGATCTCCTCCACGACCTCCTGCGCGGCGTCCTGCGAGGTCGCGTAGTGCACGGCGACCAGCGCACCGTCGTGTGCCAGCCGGCGGGCGATACCACGGCCGATGCCGCGGCTGGCCCCGGTCACGAGCGCGGTCTTGCCATCGAACCTGCCCAAGGCGAACGACCTCCCGAGGAATGGAATATCCGGCGCCGAATGCCGCCCGCGCACCAATCTACGGTCCCTCGAATACAGTCGTGAAATGCCCGCCGCCGAATTCCGCCCGGCCTTGAGCGAGTTCCCACCCGTTCCCGCCCGAGGCGGCCTCGAGGCTCAGTCCAGGAGAGCCAGTTCCATGGTGCGCAGCTGCTCGGGATCGCTTATGACATCGACCTCGACGATCTTCCCGCCCGCTATGTCGAAGGTCATCGCTCGGAATTCGCCGTCGTCCTGCTGGGCCAGAACTCCGGGCAGCCCGTTGATGAGCGCCAGCTGCGCGGCCTGCGCGAACGGCGCGAACGTCGCCGCCCCCCGGGCGACGGCCAGGGCGCCGCGCGCGACCGGCAGTCCGTTGGACCGGGCCACGGCGTCCGGGTCCAGTACGGTGACCAGCGCGTCGAAGTCACCGTCGCGCGCGGCGGACAGGAACGCCTCCACCACTTCCCGCCGCTGCGAGGCGTCCGTGTCCGCAGGCGTCCCGCCCCGCACCCGGCGCCGCGCACGGCTCGCCAGCTGCCGGGCCGCGGCCGGGGTGCGCTCCACGATCGGCGCCACTTCGTCGAAGGGCACGCCGAACAGGTCGTGCAGCACGAACGCCAGCCGCTCGGCGGGGTCCAGGGATTCCAGGACCACCAGCAGCGCCAGCCCCACCGAGTCCGCCAGCAGCGCGTGCTCCTCGGGGCTGTCGTCGTCCTCGTGGAAGGCGGCGACGGCCGGTACCAGCGTCTCCAGGGAGTCCTCGCGGCGCGCCCGGCGCTGCCGCAGCATGTCCAGGCACACCCGGCCGACCACCGTGGTCAGCCAGCCGCGCAGATTCGCGATGTCACCCTCGTACGCCCGGCTCAGCCGCAGCCAGGACTCCTGCACGGCGTCGTCCGCCTCGGCCGTCGAACCGAGCATGCGATGGGCGACGGCCCGCAGATGCCCCCGGCTCTCCTCGAAACGTTCCGCCAGCCAATCACGCTCGTCCATCGGACACCTCCCGGACGTCCCGCCCGCACACCACCACCTGCCGCCGCTTCCCGGCCGGCGCCGACACGGGCCGGGAAACGGCGGACGGCCGGACGCGGACACCGCGCATCCGCGCGGCTGTCGCATCCGGCCGACCAATACCGACGTTCAGTCGGCCACTTCCGGCCTGCGGCCGGGTACTGCCGACGTTCAGCCGGCCAGCGACTGTGCGGGCTGACGCGAGGTCGGCATCAGGCGGTGCCACAGGTTGTTCACACCGGTGGCGAGCAGGATCCCGGCGAGCTCCTGGTCGCTGTAGTGCTTGGCCGCCTCGGCCCACACGTCGTCCGAGACCGGGTCAACGGTGTCGGCCAGACGCGTCGCGGCCTCCGCGAGGGCCAGCGCGGCACGCTCCTCCGGCGTGAAGAACGGGGCGTCACGCCAGGCCGAGACGGTCGCGACCCGCTCGGCGCTCTCGCCGGCCGCCGTCAGGTCACCGGCGTGCTTGTTCACGTTCCAGCTGGACCCGTTGATCTGGCTGGCGCGCAGGTAGATGAGGTTGATCAGCGTGTCGGACAGCCCGGTCTTCTTCACGGCCTCCCCCAACGCCAGGAGCGCGGGAAGGGCGTCGGGACCGGCGGCGATGGCGGGGTTCGGGATGCGGGCGGTCATGGTTCCTCCAAAATCCACGGGGTGCCTTTTCACTGGGTGCCTACTCACTGCACTGACGAGCCGGAGGGCGACAATGTGACCGGCGAGCGGAAAAACCTCCGCCGAGATCCGAAAAACCTCTGCCGAGACCCGGGTTGGGCGCATCCGGCACGCAAGCGGGACACGCCCCGGCACCCGGCCCCTCAGGCAAGCGTCCGCAGGAGACCGCCACCAGCATGCCCCAGCCCCCACCCCCGCGCGGCCCCGAAAAGTCCCTGCCCCACCCCGCCCCGACCAGCATCAAAGCGCTTCTCCGCCCACATCTGACTCATCCTCAAGTGCTTCTCGACCACGGAAGGCTGCGCGCGGTGGGCGAGGGGCGGGAGCACGCGGTGGGCAAGGGGAGGGACGGCGGGTTCGCAGTGGAGCGCGCGGTTACGCCGCGTCCCTCGTGGTCGTCTGCGCCAGTGCCGGCAGCCGCTCGGGGTCGTTCACCGTCAGCCGGTCGACCTGCGGGCTGATCCGCTTGGCCAGACCGGACAGGGTGCGGCCGGGGCCGACCTCGACGAAGGTGTCGCAGGACAGGTCGTCGGCCATCGTGCGCACCGACTCCGTCCACCGCACCGGCGAGGCGAGCTGACGCTCCAGCAACGCGGGCCACTCCTCGCCGCCCTGGTGCGGACGGGCGTCGACGTTCGCCACGACCGGGGCGTGGCCCGGCCGGAACTCGACGGTGCCGAGGACCTGACGGAACGACTCGGCCGCCGGCGTCATCAGGGGGGTGTGGAAGGCCCCGCCGACCGGGATCGACACGATCTTGGCCTTGCCGAGCAGTCCGCAGCAGCGCGCGAGGTCGTCCTCCGCGCCGGAAAGGACCGACTGCTGGGGCGAGTTGAGGTTGGCCACCCAGACCCGGCCGCCCTCGGCCCGCACCGACGCGGCCGCCTCCTCGACGTCTTCCACCGCCGGGCCCAGGATCACCGCCATCGTGCCGGGCTCGGCCGCGCAGGCCGCGCGCATCGCCGCTCCGCGCGCGGCGACCAGACGGACGCCGTCGTCGAAGGAGAGGATGCCGGCCGCCACCAGCGCCGAGTACTCACCCAGGCTGTGGCCGGCGCACACCAGCGGGTGGACCGCCGTCGGCAGTACCTCGCTCAGCTCCTGGAAGATCACCATCTCCAGGGTGAACGTGGCGAGTTGGGAGTTGTCGGTGCGCCGCAGATGCGTCTCGTCGGCGTGCAGGAGCAGGTCCACCACGTCGCGGCCGGTGATCTCGGCGGCCCGCTCGGCCAGGGCCCAGCCCGCGCCGGCCACCCAGGCGCGGCCCATCCCGGGGTGCTGCGCACCCTGGCCGGGAAATGTCAGAGCCAAACGCTGACCACTCATATCGGCTGTCCCCCGCCTTCCTGGTAAGTCCGTGCCGGTCAGCGTGGCACCCCGCCCCGAAACGGCGATGGAGCGCGAATGGAGGCGGGCAGGAGGCGGGCGCAGGCGCCGCCCGCCACCTGCGCGTCCGGCGCCGCGAACCCGCCTGGTACAACGGGGTACGACGTACCCGCGGCCGGGACCGAAGGCCGCCGGACAGCGCAGCGCACCGGGCAGGACGGACCACACGATGGCGGACATCAACGACAGCCTCGACGAGGCGGATGCGCGCCACTTCACCCGCCCGCTGCCGAAGTCGGCGCAGGCGCAGATGCGCTTTCTGGTACGGCAGCTCAAGGGCACCAGAGCGGTCGCGGACCTGCTCGGGATCTCCCAGCGCACGGTGGAGCGCTACCTCAAGGGCCAGTTGAAGCACCCGCGTCCCGCCCTGGCCGAGCGCATGCACCGCGAGGTCCGCCACCGCTGGCAGCCCCGTATCCGGGCGCGGGCCCGGCAGCGGGCGGCGACCACGGACGGCCTGTTCATGTCGACACGCGCCCGCTTCGGCTTCACGGCGGCACCCGGCACCACGGACGACCCCCGAGTCCGCCACCTCAACCAGGCACTGCCCCCCCAATACGCCGCCCGCCTCTTCACGGCCCAGGACGCGGGCGCCACCGAAACCCAACTCCGCGCCATCCTGGCCGAGGGCCTCGGCGAGATGTACTTCCGCGACCGGGGCCGCCGAGCCCAGGGCCTGGACGTGGAGTTCACCGACATCGAACAACTGGACCTGGACTTCTGACGCCCGAGCTCCCGCGCCGCTCGGCTCCTCCCCCTGCCACCTGCCACTGGTCATCGGTCACAGGTCACCCGCCACTCCGCGCCCGGATCGCACCCGCACCCAAAATTGACTGCGCGGCGCAGCGAAGTCTGGCTATTCTTATGCGTGGCGCAGCTAATGTGCCACGCAAGCAAGCGGAGCGGTCCTCCGCATCCCTCTCTCACGCACCCACGGGAAACCCATGTTCACCATCGCCGTAACCGGCGCCACCGGCGCCCAGGGCGGGGCCACCGCTCGGGCCCTGCTCGCCGCCGGGCACCGCGTCCGCGCCCTCACCCGCCACCCCGACTCGCCCGCCGCCGACGCCCTGCGGGCCTGCGGCGCCGACATCCACCGCGCCGACTTCGACGACCGGGCGAGCCTCGACGCCGCGCTCACCGGCGCCGACGCCCTGTTCGCGGTGACGACGCCCTTCGGCACCGACACGGATGTCGAGACCCGGCAGGGCCACGCCCTGGTCGATGCCGCGGTCTCGGCCCGCCTCGGCCACGTCGTCCTCACCTCCGCCGCGCACGCCGACCGCGGCACGGGCATCCCGCACTACGAGAGCAAGCACCTGGTGGAGCAGTACCTGCGCGCCTCCGGTGTGCCCTGGACGGTGATCGCCCCGGCGGCCTTCATGGACAACTACGCGAGCGGCTGGACCCTGGAGGGCATGCGCACCGGCACCTTCGCCTGGCCGATGCCCGCCGACCGCCCGCTCACCCTCATCCCCGCCACCGACATCGGCGAGTTCGCCGCGCTGGCCCTGCGGAGCCGCGACGACTTCGCCGGGCAGCGCATCGACATCGCCTCCGACGAGCGCACGCCCGCCGAGATGGCCGAGATCCTGACGACGGCGATCGGCGACCCGATCGCGCACCAGGAGGTGCCCCTGTCCTACGTCCGCACCTGCTCCGAGGACCTGGCGGCCATGTTCGAGTACTTCACGACCACCGGCCTCGACGTCGACGTACGCGGACTGCGCCGCGACCACCCCGAGATCGGCTGGCACACCTTCTCCTCCTGGGCCGCCGCCCAGGACTGGCCCGCCCTCCTTTCCGCACCCCAGGTGGAGCACGCACGGTCATGAGCCCGACCGGCGCCTGACCCCCCTCACCGGAAGGCGCCGGCATGGCGCGCCGCCCACGCCCCGAACGCGGCGGCCGGCCGCCCGAGCACCCGCTCGACGTCGCCGCCGACCCGCCGCTCCTCCTCGGTGGGCTCCCCGAGGATCGCCAGCGTGCCCTCCACCACCGCGGGCGGCATGAACCGGGCCAGCTGCGCGGACGCCTCCTCGCGCGTCTGCTCGACGAACCGCACCGGCTCCCCGATCGCCTCCGCGATGGCCGCGGCCCGCTGCCGAGGCGTGGTCGCCGTGGGCCCGGTCAGTACGTAGGTGGCGCCGTCGTGCCCGTCCTCCCGCAGCACCGCGGCCGCCACCGCGGCGACGTCGTCCGGGTCCACGAACGGCAGCCCCACCTCGGCGAAGGGAGCCGCGGCCGTACGGTGCTCGCGCACCGGCCCGGCCCAGGCGAGGGCGTTGGAGGCCATCCCGCCCGACCGCAGCACGGTGAAGGCGAGCCCGGAGCCGGCGACGGCCGCCTCGAACCGGGCGGCGTGCGCGTAGACCCCCGGCCGGGTCCCCACTCCCTGCGAGGACAGCAGCACCACGCGGGCGACCCCGGCCGCCGCGGCCCGCTCCAGGATCCCGACCGGGTCCTCGCCGGCCACCAGCAGGAACAGCGCCTTGGCCCCCTCCAGCGCGGGCACCAGGCTCTCCGGTTCCCCGAGATCGGCGGCGACGGCGCGCACCCCCGCCGGAACATCCCCGCCCCCGATCCCGCGCGCCACGGCGGTCACGTCCTCGCCGGCCGCCACCAGCATCCCGACCAGAGCCCGCCCCACGTTCCCGGTGGCACCCGTAACAACGATCACGACACTTCTCCCTGCTCGACTGAGTTAGTTGGCTAACTAACTCACACGCTAGCGGTCCACCTCCCCGCTGTCTATCCTCAGTCAGGTGACTGACTCAGAAGCCGCCGCGGCGGCCAAGGGCCCCCGGACCCCTCGTGGCGGCAAGCGCGAGCGCCTCGTAGAGGCCGCCGTGCGGGTCTTCCACGAGAAGGGCGTGGAGAAGACCACCCTCGGTGACATCGCCGGCGCGGCCGACGTCCCGCTCGGCAACGTCTACTACTACTTCAAGACCAAGGACCAGCTGGTCGAGGCCGTGGTGGCCGCCCACCACACCCAACTCGTCGCCCTGACCGCCCAGTTGGAAGAGCTCCCGGACCCCGCCGCCCGCCTGAAGGCCCTGATCGCCGGCTGGGTCGAGCAGCGCGAGACGGCGGCCCGCTTCGGCTGCCCCTTCGGCACCCTGACCACCGAGCTCGACAAACGCGACGACGGCCTGGACGAGTCCGCCGCCAAGGTCATGCGCGCCCTGCTCGACTGGACCGAGGCCCAGTTCACCGAACTGGGCCGCCCCGACGCCCCCGCCCTGGCCGTCGAACTCGTCGCCGCCTACCAGGGAATGTCGGTCCTCACCAACGCCCTGCGCGATCCCGACCTGATGACCACCCAGGGCCACCGCCTGCAGACGTGGATAGACACACTCCGCTGACAACGCGAGAACCCCCCTCCTGAATCAGGAGAGGGGTTCTGTTCGAGCGCCGGGCAGGCCTTGCACCTGCATCTCCCCGCAGGAAGCGGGACGTCTTTCCTTGGACCACCAACGCATCACCCACCACCCGGGTTTCCGGGTGACAAGCGCAAGATCACTGTATCCCATCTTCGGGTCGCCGCGCACCCGCCTCCTACCCGACCTGCTCCGCCGCCCACTTGGCCCAGTCGCGGCGCATGGCGTGGAAGCGCAGGCCGTACTCCAGGGCGATCCGGCCGTAGACCGAGAGGTCGTCGTCGTCCCAGTCGACGGCCTCGGCCAGCTGGTGCAGCTCCTCGTAGCCCTGCTCGGACAGGCCGGCCAGCTCGGCCAGGTACTCGTGCGCCTCCTCGGGCTTGAGCACCCCGAGGAAGAACACCCGCAGCAGCACGTCGCTGCGCGTGTTGCGCTGGGGCTTGGTCTCGGTCAGCCAGTGCCGCAGCTCCGCCAGGCCGTCGTCGGTGAGGGCGTACTCCTTGCGGCCGCGCGGTCCCTCGGCCGCCACGGTGATCAGTCCGGTGCCGGCCAGCTTGGTCAGCTCCGTGTAGATCTGGCTCTGCGTCGCCGGCCACACATTGGCCAGTGAGGTCTCGAACCGCTTCAGCAGGTCGTACCCGCTGGCGGGCCGCTCCGTCAGTAGTCCGAGCAGTGCGTGTCTGAGGCTCATGCCTCCACTCTACATTCCAACATTGACATGTCACTAGTAGACCTTCTACTTTTGACATGTCAGCAGAGGGACCCCGAACGGAGAGATCAATGTCCTACCTGCGTACGTTCCTGCCGTGGATCGTCTTCGCCGTCCTCCCGTCGGGAAGCTGGCAGTGGGCAGCCCTGGCCGCCCTGGTGGTCGCGGTGGCGGTCATGGCCCAGCAGGTACGGGCCGGTACCGGCTTCGACGCGCTGATCATCGAGCTGGGCTCGGCGGTCTTCTTCGCCGCATTGACCGTGATCGCGTTCGCCGACCCCCACTCGGGCGTCCACGACTACTCGGCGGCCCTCTCCTCGGGCACCCTGGCCGTCATCGCCGGCGTCTCGCTGGTCATCGGCAAGCCGTTCACGCTGGGCATCGCCAAGCGCACCACCCCGCGCGAGCTGTGGGACCTCAAGCCGTTCGTCCGCACCAACGTGATCATCACCGCCGTATGGACCGCGGCCTTCGCCCTGACCGCCGTCGTCCTCGCCCTGGTGGCCCACGCCGGCGACGCCCACTCCACGACCGCGACGGTCATCCAGATCGCCGGCTTCGTCGTCCCGATGCTCTTCACCGTCCGCTACATCGCCTACGTCCAGGCCAAGGCCGGCCAGGTGGCCCGATGACGATCCCGCGCCACCTGGCGGGCAACTACGCCCCGGTCACCGAGGAACTCACCGCGCACGACCTGCCGGTGACCGGCACGATCCCGCCCGAGCTGTCCGGCTGGTACCTGCGCAACGGCCCGAACCCGGCGGACGCCGCCTCCGGCCACTGGTTCTTCGGCGACGGCATGATCCACGGCCTGCGGATCGAGAACGGCCGGGCGGTGTCGTACCGCAACCGCTGGGTGCGCACCACCAGCTTCACCGACGGCGCCCGCATGTACGACGACCAGGGCCACCGCGACCTCACCGCCGGCCCCGCCAACACCCACGTCGTCCGGCACGCCGGCCGCACCCTGGCCCTGGTCGAGACGGCCCTGCCCTACGAGCTCACCCGCGACCTGGACACCAAGGGCCCCTACGACTTCGGCGGCCGGCTGCAGACCGCCATGACCGCCCACCCCAAGACCTGCCCGACCACCGGGGAACTGCACTTCTTCGGCTACGGCGTCCTGGAGCCCACGCACCTGACCTACCACCGCGCCGACGCCACCGGCGAACTGGTGCTCAGCAGGCCCATCGAGGTCCCCGGCCCGACCATGCTCCACGACTTCGCGCTCACCGCCGGGCACGTCGTCTTCCTGGACCTGCCGGTCGTCTTCGACCTCGAACTCGCCATGACCGGCCGGACGATGCCGTACCGCTGGGACGACGGCTACGGCGCCCGCCTCGGCGTCCTGCGCCGCGACGACCCGCACGGCGAGGTGCGCTGGTACGACATCGACCCCTGCTACGTCTTCCACATCCTCAACGCCCACGACACCCCCGACGGCCGCATCGTCCTGCACGTCATGCGCTACTCGGAGATCTGGCGCCGCACCGACCAGGGCATCAGCCCGCCCCAGGACGCGGTGCTGTGGTCCTGGTCGATCGACCCGGCGACCGGCACGGTCCGCGAGGAGCAACTCGACGACCGCCCGGGCGAGTTCCCCCGTACCGACGACCGTCTGACCGGCCTGCCCGCCGCCCACGGCCACATCACCGGCGACAACGCGCTGATCCGCTACGACCTGACCAGCGGCGCCACCACCGCGCACGATTTCGGCCCCGACCGCACCCCCGGCGAGGCCGCCTTCGCCCCCGCCACCACCGCGGCCGGCGGCCCCGGCTGGCTCATGACCTACGTCCACGACGCCGGCACCGACCGCAGCGACCTGGTCGTCCTGGACGCGGACGACCTCTCGGCACCCCCCGCGGCCACCATCCACCTGCCCGGCCGCGTCCCCTTCGGCTTCCACGGCAACTGGCTCCCCGACACCGACTGACCGGTGCCGCTCGCCCCGGGCGGCGGCACCTCAGCGGTCGAGCAGCCCGTCCAGCTCGGCCGCGAAGAACTGGGCGGCATCGAAGCCCATTCCGGTGAAGTGGCCGGCGAGTTCGAGCGAGACGACCCCGTGCAGCCGGCTCCAGAAGGCCAGCGCGCGCCGCAGGTCCGCGGGCGCGGCGCGGTGGCCGCCGTCCCAGCTCCGGTGCTCGGCGAGATGCGCCTCGAACGACTTCTCGTACGAGCTCTCGTACGCCTCTTTCTCGGCCCCGTCGTCGGCCCCCTCGTCGGCGTCGGCCGCCCCGCCCGGCCGTGCCGGCACGGCCACGGCCGCGTCGAGCAGGGTCTCCATGATCTCGGCGGCGATCGCGGTGACGTCGTCCGGCGCGTGATAGCCGGGCACGGGTGTGCCGTAGATGAGGAAGTACCGCTGGGGATCCGCAAGCGCCCAGCCGCGCAGCGCGTGCGCGAGCCCCGCGAGGTCGGCGCCGTCCGCCGCGGCGGCGCGGAAGGTGTCCGCCAGGCTGCGGTAGGCGTCGGTGACGAGCTCGGTGATGAGTTCGTCGCGGTTGCCGAAGTAGCGGTAGAGGGCCGGACCGGTCATCCCCATCTGCTTGGCGATGGCGTTGAGGGAGAGCGCGGAGGCCCCCGCGCCGGCGATCTGCTGCCAGGCGTGCTCCTTGATCTCCGTACGGACTTGAGCCCGGTACCGGTCCCGCGGGGACGCCGCGTTCCGCGCCACGGTCACCACCTTCTTCCTGGGCAGGCCTTCGTCGGCCTCGGTCGGCCGACACGACTCCATTGTGTTAGATCCTATCACTACCGTCAGACCCTCTAAAAAAAGTTCTCGCCACCTCTTGACGGGGTGGTGGTTCGACCCGCAGTCTGGTCACACCTTCCAGTTAGACCCTCTAACTCAAGCAAATCCATATAACGGAGGTCGTGATGAACGTAGTGGAGCGCGTCGAGGTGGTCCTGCCGGGCACGGTCGAGCCCGAGGAGCTGGAACTGCGCCGCGGCCCGGTCCCCGCCCCCGGCCCGGGCCAGGTCGTCGTCCGCATGGAGGCGACCGGCGTGTCCTTCGCCGAACAGCAGATGCGCCGGGGCCGCTACTACGACCAGCCCCCGTTCCCGTTCGTCCCCGGCTACGACCTCGTCGGCACCGTCCAGGCGGCCGGCCCCGGAGTCGAGCCCGGCCTCGTCGGCACCCGGGTGGCGGCCCTGACGAAGACCGGCGGCTGGGCCAGCCACGTCGTGCTCGACGCGGCGGACGTGGTCGAGGTGCCCGCGGGAGTCGGCGCGGCCGAGGCGGAGACCGCCGTGGTCAACGGCATCACCGCCTGGCAGATGCTGCACCGCAAGGCGCGCGTGCGGCCCGGCCACACGGTCCTCGTCCACGGCGCCAACGGCGGCGTCGGCTCCCTGCTCGTCCAACTGGCGCTCGCCGCCGGAGCCCGCGTCATCGGCACGGCCTCGCCCCGCCACCACGACGCGCTGCGCGCCCAGGGCGTCACGCCCATCGACTACCGCACCGAGGACATCCCGGCCCGGGTGCGCACACTGGCCCCCGGCGGCGTGGACGCGGTCTTCGACCACGTCGGCGGCCGCAGCGTGAGCGACTCCTGGGGCCTCCTCGCCCGCGGCGGCACCCTCGTCTCGTACGGCAGCGCCGCCACCCGCGACGACACCGGCTCCAAGCAGTGGCCCGTCCTCAAGCTCCTGGGCCGCGTCTGGATGTGGAACGCCCTGCCCAACGGCCGCCACGCCTACTTCTTCAACGTCTGGGCCGGCAAGGCCCTCTCCAAGAACCGCTTCCGCGCCCGCCTGCGCACCGACCTCACCCAGGTCTTCACGGCCCTGCAGCGGGGCGAGATCAGCCCGGCCGTCGCCGCCGTACTTCCCCTCGCCGACATCGCCGACGCGCTGCGCCTGGCCGAGTCCGGCACGGTCAGCGGCAAGGTCGTCCTGGTCCCGTAGTCCAACATCCCACCCCCGCCCAGGAGTTCACCATGCTCGCCACCCTGCTGGCGAAGGCCGCCGCCGTCCCCGCCGCCCTCGTCATGGCCGTCACGGCGGCCGGACCCCACCACCCCACGGGCATCGACCCCGACGCCCCCGTCATCACCCGCGACGACATCGTGATCCACGCCCCGCTTGACCGCGTCTGGAAGATCCAGACCGACGTGGAGGCCTGGCCCGCCTGGCAGCCCGACGTCACCGAGGTGACCAAGCAGACCCCGGGTCCGCTGCGCGCGGGCTCCGTGTTCGTCTGGTCGGTGCACGGCCTCAAGGACATCACCTCGACCGTCCAGCAGGTCCGCCCGCGACACCGCATCGTCTGGGGCGGCCCGGCCCAGGGCATCACCGCCGTGCACGTGTGGACCTTCACCCGGGCGCGCGACGGAGTGCACGTCCACACCGAGGAGTCCTGGTCCGGCGCCCCGGTCGAGTCCGACACCGCCGCACTCCAGGCGGCACTGGACGCCTCCCTGGACGCCTGGCTCCACAACCTCAAGGCGCGGGCGGAGCACTGACCCGGGGCCCGGGCTGTTACCGGGACTCTCGCAGAAAGCTCCGGCGTTCACGCCGGGGATGAATGCATCTCAAGGCTGCTCTGACGTGCGCCCTAGAGCGGACGTTGTTGCTGCTCGATGTCCTGGCGGACGATCGCCAACGGCGCTCCGCCGCACGATGCGGAGAAACATGAGGGTGACCACAGGTGCCCGTGCATGATGGCGTGGTTGATCCAGCCGGTGAACTCCTGCTGTATCCGGCGAGCGGAGACGCCATTGAGGCTGTTGACCAGCTTCGAGACGGCGACGTTGGGCGGGTGGTGCATCAGGAGGTGGACGTGATCGCGTTCGCCGTTGAACTCCTTCAGCTCCGCTTAGAAGTCCTCGCAGACCTTGCGCATGACCTCTTCGCGGCGCGTCAGCATCTCGTCGGTGAACACTCCACGGTGGTACTTCGTCACGAAGCCCAAGTGCACATACATCGCCGAAACATAGGATCTTGGGTGTGCAGCTCCGCTACAACTACCGGGCCCATCCGGACGCCTCCCAGCGCCGTGCGCTGGCGAGTGCCTTCGGGTGCGCCCGCGTGGTGTGGAACGACTGCCTGCGCGACCGGAAAGAAGCGCACGCGGCAGGACTGCCGTACGTGAAGTCGGCCGACCTGTCCCGACTTCGCATCACCCAGGCCAAGCGCACCGAGGAACGCGCCTGGCTCGCCGACGTGTCGGCGGTCGTCCTGCAACAGTCTCTGCGGGACCTGGACACCGCCTACAAGAACTTCTTCGACTCGGTCAAGGGTAAACGGCGGGGCCGCAAGGTCGGCCCTCCCCGCTACAAATCGAAGAAAGACACCCGGCAGTCGATCCGCCTCAACACCAACGCCTTCGCCCTTAAGGACGACGGCACGGTGTACGTGGCAAAGGTCGGCAGCCTCAAGGTCAAGTGGTCCCGTCTGCTGCCGGCCGCGCCCACGTCCCTGACCGTCACCAAGGACAGTTGCGGCCGGTACTTCCTCAGCTTCGTCGTGGACACCGAGCCGGACATCCTGCCTGAGGTGGAGGCGGAGTCCGGTGTAGATCTCGGGCTGTCCGCCTTCGCGGTCCTGTCCGACGGGCGGAAGATCGACAGCCCGCGCTTCCTGCGTCGGGCGGAGAAGAAACTCAAGCGTCTTCAGCGGGAGCTGTCCCGCAAGGCCAAGGGCAGCAAGAACCGGGCCAAGGCCCGCATCAAGGTCGCACGCCAGCACGCCAAGGTGGCCGACCGGCGCCGGGACTGGCACCACAAGGCATCCACACAGATCATTCGCGACAACCAAGCGGTGTATGTGGAAGACCTCGCGGTGTCCGGCCTCGGCCGTACCCGGCTTGCCAAGTCCGTGCACGACGCGGGATGGTCCGCGTTCGTCGGCATGCTGGAGTACAAGGCGGTCAAGCACGGCCGCACCTTCGCCAAGGTCGACCGCGCCTTCCCGTCCTCTCAGGTCTGCTCGGCCTGCGGATTCCGGGACGGGCCCAAACCCCTGCACGTCAGGGAGTGGACGTGCGGCGAGTGCGCCACCGCGCATGACCGCGACCACAACGCCGCACGTAACGTCCTCTTCGAAGGACGCCGAATCGTCGCCACCGGACGGGTGGAGACGCTAAACGCCTGTGGAGTGCCGGTAAGACGGGCACACATGCCCGCACAGCGCGGTGAAGCAGGAAGCCCCCGGAAGGGTCAGACGACCCAGGCCGGAATCCCTGGGCTTTAGGCCAGAGAGCACGTCAATTCCTTTCGGGTGAGGGCCCGGCGGCCCGGTCGCCCACGCGGGCAACCCGCCCCCACTGGGCGCCCAAACGGGATATTCGGCACATAGATGGGCTTTACAGGCAAGTGTCACAAATATGTGCGCGATTGGTAACAGAGCCCGAGTCACGCGCTCAACGCGGCGCCCGGGTCGGAGGGTGTGGCTGTGCGGCCACCCGGCCGCCACCCGCACCACACACCACCGGTGGCCCGCGGCTCGGACGCCGTACGCCCGGGGGTGTGCCCTCACCCTGCAAAGGGGGACCCCGTGTCCGTTTCCATTCCCCTGACCGTCCGCCGTCTGACCGCTGCCGCCGGCGTGGCAGCCGCCGTCGTAGGGGCGGTGGCACTGCCGGCGTCGGCCGCCGACCACCACGCGGCGACCCGGGACCGCGACCGCGTGGTCATCAGTGGCGTGCAGTACCACTCCCCGGGCCGCGACGACCGTTCCAACCGCTCCCTGAACCGGGAATGGGTCGAACTCACCAACAACAGCCACCACGACCTCAACCTGGACGGCTGGGTCCTGTCGGACGCGGACGGCCACCGCTACATCTTCCGCCACTACTGGCTGGACGCCCGTGGCTCGGTCCGCGTCCACACCGGCTTCGGCACGGACACCGAGAGGGACCTGTACCAGGACCGCCGCCGCGAGATCTGGGACAACGCCGACACGGCCACCCTCCGCAACGCCCGCGGCGACTTCATCGACGACACGTCCTGGGGCACCCGCCGCTACGACGGCAGCCACCGCCGCTACGACGACGACCGCTACGACCACCGCCGTTACGAAGGGGACCGCCGCCACGGCGACGGCCGCCACGAAGGGGACCGCCGCCACGGCGACGACGGCCGCGACTGACCGACCGACCTGCTGACCCGCGGACCCACCCGACGGCGCGCCACCCTCACGGGGGAGGCGCGCCGCCGCCGTACAACCGCCCGCACCCCCTGCTACGATCGATCACAGGATTTGAACACGTTCAAATCAGGCGTCCGCATGGGACGTTCACGTGGAACATCCACACAGGGGGAGAACCGCATGTCCGGAACAACCGCACCCCGACACCACCACCAGGACCACCGCGACGACACACCCGCCGTCGCACTGGGCCCCCTCTCGCTGATCCTCGGAGTGATCGCCGCCCTGGGAACCTGGCCCACGCTGGCCTTCTTCATGCTCCCGTGGTCGATCATCACCGGCGGCCTCGCGATCACCTTCGGCATCGCGGGCATCCACTACGCCCGCCGGGGCATCGGCGGGATGGGGACCGCCGTCGCCGGAACCACGCTCGGAGCGATCGGCCTGGCGGGTGTCCTCACGTTGCTCGGCGCGTTCGTCGTCTAGCCGGGTCCTGCCCGGGCGATCATTCCGGGCTCGCACGCCTCGGAAGAATTTCGCGCACCCGACGGAACGTTTCGCGCGGACGGCTCCTCTGGAGGGCGACGGATTCCCGAAGCCATCGCAGGAGGACCCATGTCGTACCGGCCCGACACCCCCGCTCCCACGCGCGCCGCCGCGCTCGTCACCTCGGTGCTCACCGTGGACGCCCTGCTCCACCTGTACTGGACGACGGGGGCCACCTGGCCCGCGGCCGACGACGGGAGCCTGTCCCGGGCGGTGCTCGGTACGGACGTGCCGTTCACGCCGCCGATCCTGCTCCCGCTCGTCGCCCTCCTCCTCACCGCCGCCGCCCTGGTCCTCGCCCAAGCCCGCCGCCCCCGCCACCTGATCCTGCGCCTCGGGACCCTGGCGGTGGCCGCGGGCCTCTCGCTGCGCGCCCTCGCGGGGATCTACTGGCTGTTCGCCGAGGAGACCGGCACCGCCTTCTACTGGCTCAACCTCGCGCTCTACACCCCGCTGTGCGCGGTCCTTGCCGTGGCCGCCCTGCGCGTGGCGCGGTGGAAGGATCAGGCCCGTGCCCGATGAGCGACCCGACGACCGAACGGTCCGGCTCGTGCGCTCCGCCCAGCGCGGCGACACCCTCGCCATGGCCGAACTCCTGGACCTCCTCGCCCCGTTCGTGGTCCGGGTCTGCACGCCCATCGCCCTGGACCAGGGGCCGGACGCGGCGCAGGAGGCCCTGGTCGCGGTCTTCAAGTCGCTGCGCACCCTGAAGAAGCCGGCCGCCCTGCACGGCTGGGTCCGTGCCATCGCGGTGCGCGAGGCGGTCCGCACCGCGCACCGCGCCGCCCGCACCGTACCGGCCGACCTCAGCGCGCTCCCGGCCCGCGGCGACCCCCAACTCGGCGCCGACATCAGGGACGTACTGGCGCGGCTGTCACCCGAGCACCGTGCGGTGCTGATGCTGCGCGACCTGGAGGGCCTGGACGAGCGCACCGCCGCGGCCCTGCTCGGTGTGCGCACCGGCACCGTCAAGTCGCGGCTGCACCGGGCCCGCGACACCTTCCGGAAGGCGTGGACGTCATGAACGAGCTCTGGCCCACCACCGACCTCGACCCCGTACGCCGCCTGCACGCCCTCGCCGCCGGCATCCGCGGCGCCCACGTGACCGAGGCACACGTCGACGCGCCCTTCGAGCGGGTCTGGTCCCTGCTGGGCGACCTGGAGGGCGGGTTCGGACAGGTCGTGACCGACATGGAACGGCTGCGCGTGGTCCGCCGGCAGGGCGAACGCGTCGAGGCGCTGGCACGCAGCAGGTACGGGATGCGGGCCCGGCTGCGCGGAGTCCAGCGGCCGGGCTGGTGCTGGCTGCAGAGCCGGTTCCTGCTGATCGGCGTGGCGGCCACGCCCGAAGGCCCCGGCACCCGGGTCGCGTTCACCGGGGGCGTGCGGCTGCCGGCCCGCGCCGCCCTGATCCCCCTGGGCGTACGGCGCGAGGGCGACCGCAACGTACAACGGCTCACGGACCTGCTGTGAGCCGTCCGCGGGCCTCCCGCCACCTGGTAACAGCTGTTACCATCGGGCCATGGCGAAGACACAGCTGGGCGCACGCGTCGACGATGACATCGCGGAACTCGCCAGGGCCCGCGCCAAGGACCGCGGCCTGAGCGTCGGCGACTACATCGCCTCGCTCGTACGGGACGACACCGACGGCCTGCGCCAGCGCGGCCTGGACGCCGCACGCCGCTTCCTCGACGAGCACCAGGCGGTCTTCGACGAGGCCGAGGACGCCGACCGCCACGCCCCGGGAGCACACGCCGCCTGATGGACCTTCACATCGACGTCCCCTGGATCCTCCAGGTCGCGGAGATCGCCGGCGCGGGCGATCCGTCCCCCGACGACTACGGGGTACCGGTGGCCGCGGTCGCCTGCCACCAGGCCGAACTTCTGGACCAGCCCGTCTACGACGGCCCGTACGCCAGGGCCGCCGCCCTGGTGCACGTACTCGGCCGCTGCCGCTGGCTGGAGCGCTCCAACATGGCGGTCGCCGCGGCGACGGGCGTGATGTACCTGGAAGCCTCCGGCATCCCGGTCAAGCCCACCCGCGAGGACGCGGTGGCCCTGCGCGACCTGCTGCGCGACCCGTCCTGCACCGCCGCGAAGATCGCGGCCCAACTGCGCACCTGGCCGCAGCCCACCTGAACCACGGATCCGTGGTCGGACCACAGGATCCGAGGTCAGCCGCGGTTGATCATCGCGAGCGTACGGTCCACCTGGATCGGCAGGACCGCCAGCCAGGTCGGTCCTTCGCCGGACTCGCACTCGATCACCACGGCGTCGTAGGGGATCACCCACGATTCGAACCCCTGAGCCTGGCGAGTGCGGACAGGGCGCAGATCCGCCGGGAGTTCCCGAAGCCGCGCCCACGGCCAGCGCGGCTCCCATGCGAACTCCCCGGCGTTGGCCCACACCCAGCCGATGGTCCACCGGAAACCCGCCTCCGGCCGCTTGGCCGAGACCGGCAAGCGAACCCTGCGCCCCTCATCGGCCCGAGCCAGGGCTCGCCGCACTCGCCTGTGGTGGTACAGCGCCCCGAACAAGACGCTCAGAAGAGCACAGAGAAAGCTTGTCATCCGCGCAGTCAAACAGCCGGACGAGTGATCGCCAAGAGATCCGGAAGGATCAGTTCCTCAGCCGAAGTAGTGGCCCTTGTCCAGGTCCTCGACGAGTCCCGGCCGGGCCGGCCGCCACCCGAGCAGCTCGCGGGTCAGCGCGCCGGACGCCGGCTGGTCGACCGCGAGGATCTGGCCCAGGAAACCGAAGTCCTCGGCCGGTACGGAAGCCGTGGGCAGCCCCAGGTGCCGCCCGATGACCTCGGCGATCTCCCGAACCGGCACGCCCTCGTCGCCCACCGCGTGCAGCACCGATCCGGCCGGGGCCTGCTCCACCGCCAGCCGGAACAGGCTCGCGGCATCCAGCACGTGCACCGCGGGCCAACGACCGCTCCCGTCGCCGACATAGCCGGACACGCCCTTGTCACGGGCTGTGGCGATCAATCGGGCGATGAAGCCGTGATCGCCGTCGCCGTGCACCGTACGGGGCAGCCGCACGACGGACGACCGCACACCGCGCTCCGCCATCTTGAGCACCGCCCTGGCGGTCGCCTCCCGTCCCGCCGCGGGTGAACCGGGCGCACTTTCGTCGCGTTCGCTCGCCACGCTGCCGGGTACGGCCGGCGTGCCGGAGGCGATGACCAGCGGCTTGCCGGAGCCCTCGACGGCGGCGCCGATCGCCTCGACGGCACGCGCGTCGGTCTGTATCGAGGCCGCGAACCGGGTGAAGTCGTGGATGAAGGCGAGGTGGACGACCCCGTCGCAGCCGGCCGCCCCGGCACGCAGGGCATCCAGGTCCTCCAGGTCGCCGCGGAGCACCTCGGCTCCCATGGCGGCGACGGCGGCGGCCGAGGAGTCCGACCTGGCCATCCCGAGGACCTGGTGCCCCGAGCCGATGAGTTCGGGTACGAGCGCCGAGCCGACCCACCCGGACGCACCTGTGACGAATACGCGCATGACAGAACCCTCCGACCGCTGACGTCAGTAACTGTCATCACCATAGCTCTGATGTCAGTAACTGTCATCACGTATGATCGCCGCATGGGTCGATGGGAGCCGAACGCGCGCGGCCGCCTGGCACAGGCAGCGCTGACGCTCTACGCCGAGCAGGGCTTCGAGAAGACGACGGCGGCGGAGATCGCGGCACGGGCCGGGCTGACCGAGCGCACCTTCTTCCGGCACTTCGCCGACAAGCGCGAAGTCCTCTTCGCGGGCACGGAAATGGCCCACGACCTACTGGCCCGCACGGTCGCCGAGGCACCCCCCGGCACTCCGCCCCTCGACGCGGTGACCTTCGCCCTCGAAGCCTTCGCCGCCGTGCTCCAGGAGAACCCCGAGCGCGTCAGACTCCGCGAAGCGATCGTCTCGGCCAACCCGGACCTGCGAGAGCGCGAGCTGACCAAACTCGCCGCCCTGGTCACGACGATGGCCGACGCCCTGCGCGCCCGAGGCGTCCCCGACCTCACCGCGAGCCTGACCGCCGAAACGGGAATCGCCGTCTTCAAGGTCGCCTACGCCCACTGGACCACCACCGCGTCCCCGTCGGATCTGCAGGAAACCCTCCGCGACTTGCTGCGGCACCTGAGAACCGCACTCGCGGCCCAGGCTCCTGCCTGACCACGCTTCGCCGGTGCAGGGGCGGGCGGGCCGGGTGAATACTGACCTGATGCGGCAGGCGTTCGTCCACGAAGCGGTGGTGCTGATGGAACCGGGCGGCGACGTGGGCGCGCCCGGTGCGGCTGTCACGGTCGCGTTGTGCGGGCACTGGGAGCATGAGCCGCCGTGTCCGCTGGCACCGCACCACACCACCGCGACGCGCTCCGGCGACGAGCTGCGGCTGCGCGTGCTGTTCGTCGCCGAACCAGGCTCCGAGGCCGAGGTCCGTAGCCGGATCGAGACGGCCCTGTCCCGGCCCGGCTTCGACGGCCCGGACGGAGTCACCACCCGCTGGCAGCTGCGCAGCGCACGCCGCGGCCGCGTCCTGGACGACGAGGCCGAGCATGCCGGCCGACTCCTGCAGAGCTGAGCCGTCGACTCCGGGCTACCGCCGGTGGGAACGCGTGCTCTGTCGCGGTGGCAGGGTCAGTGTGATTTGTCGGACGAGCTGCTGAAAGCAGGCGAGGGACGCGAGTGACGGCAGGGCGGCTCCGGCGACGCCGGTGAAGGTCCGTTCGGCCTGAGCCACGCACAGCATCATCGCGACGGACGAGAACAGCAGAACGATGAACCACGAATGCATGGCTCGCCGCTGATGCAGGGCGGCTCGCAGGATGGACAAAGAGGCCACCATCCAGGGGCCGTACACGAGAAGAGGCCACCAGGGAATGTTCCCGCTCTTCGAACCGGCGGGGATGTTCTGCAACGGCGCGTAGGCCACCATGCCGCCGAAGACACTCACCATGGCGACGATGACGGCGACGATGGCGACGAGGATGTAACTCCCGGTCTGCAGCCACCCGACCTGGCGGAGTTTCCGGACTCGAACCTTCCGGTGCCCGGCAGAGGAATGTCGGATGGGCGGCAACTGGGCGGTGATCTGCGCCAGGTTCTCCATCGGGTCGTCGAGGTCGACGCCCGGCGACGGCTCGCTGCGCAGCGGCGGAACCGTGGTCGCCTGCTCCGTCGGCCCGGCCTCCTGCAGGAGATAGGCGAGTTCCTCGACCGGGTCCCAGTTCGAGTCGGGTGGTACCAACGGGGTCCCCGAGTGCACGGCGTTGCCGGGACCGCCCTGCCATTCCGGGCCCGGCCCGTAAGAGTACGCATCGGAATACAAATCACGCCGCACAAAGAGGGGATCCGCATACTCGTGGTTCATGGAAATCCGCCCCCGTTACGCGTGTTCCGCCTGGCGGCCGGGCGTCCCCTGACCGTTCCACCGCCGATTGAGCTCCTGCTGGGCCGACTCCAGCAGCGTGAGGAACTCCCGGAGCAGCGGCTCGGTGACCGAGAGTTCGACCCGTGCGCCGTCCCCCTGCCGCAGGACGCCGCGGGCCCCGAGCGCCGAATAGGCCACGCCAGGCGTGTAAGTATATTTACCTGCTGTCATATCGCGGCTCGCGAGCAGGCTGTCCGTCCTCGCGCCGCGCCGAGGCAAGTCGTGGGGCCATTCTTTGGTCATACCTCGATAACACCGCTTCCCCTCCTCCAGATGCGTGGCAAATGAGTGACCCTGGCGTAGGATAAACGCTGGTGAGAGCGTTTCTTAATTAATAACCCACACCAATTGTCCGACTGCGGGCCTCCCCACCGACCCGCGCCCGGCGGAGGACAGGGTCGGACCAGGGGGCTGACCTCGGCGTCACGCTCATCAGCCCTTGGCCGGCGGCCAGTCAGCTCAGCCCTCGTACAGACCGACGCCCTCGCCGGCCGCCGCGCGTACCAGGACGTCGGCCAGCTCCACCGGGGTGGAGAGCATCGGGTAGTGGCCGGTGGCCAGTTCGAAGAACGTGACTCCGGGCTCGGCGAGCTTGGCGAACCGCGGCAGGCCGGTGTCGTGCAGCGTGCGGGCGAACTCCAGGCTGAGGCCGTTCGCGAGGCAGAACACCCCGCTGGTCGGGAGCTTGAGCCAGGCGCCGGTCAGCTCGATCGGCTCGGTGACGGTCCGGACCGGGTGCGGGGTGGCCAGGCGGTGGTAGCGCTCCAGCTCCGCCGGCGGGACGGCGTGCACCGCCGGGATCTCCTCGGGCACCGGGATGACGCCGTCGAGGGCGCGGTCCAGGAGGCCTAGCTGCGGCATCTGCGCCACCACCGACTCACCCGGCTCCGGGAAGCCGGTGTCCACGAACACCACCCGGGCGACCTGTCCGGGGCGCCGGTCGGCCGCCGCGAGGGCGGGGAAGATGCCGTAACTGTGCGCCACCAGCACAATCCCCGGGCCCTCCGTGTCGAGCAGCGCCGCCACGGCGTCGGTGTGCTCGGCCAGCCCGACGCCGGCGGGGTCCTCACCCGCCCGCTCGGCCAGCCCGGGCAAGGTGACCGCAAGCGCCCGGTGCCCTCGCGCGGTCAGTTCGGCGGCCACCGCCGCCCAGGCCCAGCCACCCATGAAAAGCCCCGGGACCAGCAGAAACGTCGTCATGACAGACCTCTTTCGAAGCATCGCCTGTGCGGTCGGTCAGGACGGTAGGACCTCCCCCTGGGGGAGATTCCAGCCGCTTCTGCCGCAGCCCGGTCCACACCCGCGTGCGCTGACCCCGGAACGAGGCGCCTCCTCCACCACGACGGCCTGGGGAACTGGCGCCCGTCGGCCCACCGCCCCAGTGCCGGCGCCCCCAGGTCCCTGATCTGAACGCCGCTCAGTCAGTGCTGTCCGGGGTCGTTTCCGGTTTCGTGTAGAGGACGTCGCGGGCCTGCTCCGCGGCGCGGGCGAGACTCTCGGAGACGAAGTCGACGAAGCGGGCGATGTTCTCGAGGCGGGCGGCGGCCGGGGTGCCGCGGCCGAGGACGCCGACACCCTGCCGTGCGGTCTCGGCGAGTTGGGCGTTGGACCGGGCGGCGGCGATCATCGACTGGTAGAAGACGTCGCTGTCGACGAGGTAGCGCTCGCGGCGGCGTTCGTCGCGTTCCCGGCGGATGAGTCCCTGGCTTTCGAGGAACGTGATCGCTTTGGAGATGGACGCCGGGCTGACCTGGAGGCGCTGGACGAGTTCGGACGCGGTGAGACTGCCGTCGTCGGTGGTGTAGAGGCTTGTCAGCACCCGGGACATCATCTTGGGCAGGCCCTGTTGCACGAGGAGGGTGGTGAACGCCTCCTCGTACTCGCGTACGGCGTCGGCGTCGCGTCCGTGGGCCTGTGCGGGGGTGTTCGGGTCCCGGGGCGTGGTCTGCCTGCGGCGGTGTGCGCGGCGTTCGGTGGCGCGGTGGGCCAGGTCGGCGCGGTAGGCGGTGGGGCCGCCGTTACGCATGACCTCGCGCGTGATCGTTGAGGTCGGCCGGTCGAGGCGTCTGGCGATCTCCGCGTAGGCGAGGTCGTCGGCCAGCCCCAGCGCGATCTGCTGGCGTTCCTGCTGGGTGAGTCTGCCTCCCGGCATCGCGGCCTCCCTCGTGGTCCGTGGTGTCTCAACTATAGCGTTCAGTTCTTGTTCATTGCAACGAGCTGAGGGTTGACTGTTGCATTAGATTCAAGACCATTGCAACACTTTCTCTGCTTTGAGCTGCGTAGATGTGAGTTATGCGCAACGAGTGTGTTGCTCGATCCTTGAACGCAACATAGCGTTTCCGTCGTAAGAAACGACGAGTTGAAGGAGCGCACGATGCAGAAGTTCGACACCCCCGCCCCGGTCTCCGCCGTCCTCGACATCCCCGCGGGACGCATCCGGTTCATCGCCGCCGACCGGGCCGACACCACGGTCGAGGTGCTGCCCGCGGATGCCTCCAAGAGCCGCGACGTGAAGGCGGCCGAGCAGATCGAGGTCGCCTACGGCGACGCCGTCCTGCGGGTCGAGGCCCCGGCCACCAAGAACCGGATCCTCGGCGACTCGGGATCCGTCGAGGTGACCATCCAGCTGCCCGCCGGCTCCCGCATCGAGGCCAGGACCGCCGCCGCCGAGCTCCGCGCCGTCGGCCGCCTGGGCGACATCGCCTTCGAAGGCGCGTACCGCCAGATCAAGATCGACGAGGCCGCGAGCGTCCGCCTCACCGCGGTCGACGGCGACGTCGAGGTCGGCCGGCTGGGCGGGCCCGCGGAGATCAGCACCGCACGGGGTGACATCCGGATCGCCGAGGCCGTGCGCGGCACGGTCGTGCTCCGCACCCAGTCCGGCAGCGTCTCGGTCGGCGCCGCGGCCGGCGTCTCGGCCGCCCTGGACGCCGGCACCGGCCACGGCCGTATCAGCAACGCCCTCAAGAACGACGGCACCGCCGAACTCGACATCCGCGCCACCACCTCGCACGGCGACATCACCGCTCGCAGCCTGTAAATCCGCAGTCAGCAAGAGGGGGCACTACTCATGACCGACCTGGCCATCGCGGCGAACGGGCTGCGCAAGTCCTATGGCGACAAGACCGTGCTCGACGGCGTCGACCTGGCCGTCGAGGAAGGAACGATCTTCTCCTTGCTCGGCCCGAACGGTGCCGGCAAGACCACCGTCGTCAAGATCCTCTCCACCCTCATCTCTCCCGACCCGGCCGGCGGCCCCATCCGCGTCGGCGGTCACGACCTCGCCGCCGACCCGCAGTCCGTGCGCGCCGCGATCGGTGTCACCGGACAGTTCTCCGCCGTCGACGGCCTGATCACCGGCGAGGAGAACATGCTCCTCATGGCGGACCTGCACCACCTCTCCAAGCGCGAGGGACGGCGGGTCACCGCGGAGCTGCTGGAGCGCTTCGACCTCACCGAGGCCGCGAAGAAGCCGGCCACCACCTACTCCGGCGGCATGAAGCGCCGCCTCGACATCGCCATGACCCTGGTCGGCAACCCGCGGATCATCTTCCTCGACGAGCCGACCACCGGCCTCGACCCGCGCTCCCGGCACAACATGTGGCAGATCATCCGCGAGCTCGTCACGGGCGGCGTCACCGTCCTCCTCACCACCCAGTACCTGGAGGAGGCCGACGAACTCGCCGACCGCATCGCCGTTCTCAACAACGGAAGGATCGCGGCCGAGGGCACCGCCGAGGAACTGAAGCGGATCGTCCCCGGCGGCCACGTCCGGCTCCGCTTCACCGACCCGGTCGCGTACCGGAGCGCGGCCTCCGCCCTGCCCAGCGCTTCCCGGGACGACGAGTCCCTCGCCCTGCAGGTCCCGAGCGGCGGCAGCCAGCGCGAGCTGCGCTCCGTACTCGACCGGCTGGACTCGGCCGGCATCGAGGCCGACGAGCTGACCGTGCACACCCCCGACCTCGACGACGTCTTCTTCGCCCTGACCGGCGGCGGCGCCGGCATCCCCAACCAGCCCAAGGAGGCCGTCCGATGAGCACCCCCCTGGCTCCCGCCCGCCCGACCCGGCTCGCCCTGGCCGCACGCGACTGCTCCACGATGCTGCGCCGCAATCTCCTGCACGCCCGGCGCTACCCGTCGCTCACGCTGAACCTGCTGCTCACCCCGATCATGCTGTTGCTGCTCTTCGTCTACATCTTCGGCGACACCATGAGCGCGGGCATCGGCAGCGGCGGCCCGGACCGCGCCAAGTACATCGCCTACATCGTGCCGGGCCTGCTGCTGATGACCATCGGCAGCACCACGATCGGGACCGCGGTCTCCGTGTCCAACGACATGACCGAGGGCATCATCGCCCGCTTCCGCACGATGGCGATCCACCGTCCCTCGGTGCTCGTCGGGCACGTCGTCGGCAGCGTGCTGCAGTCGGTCATGAGCGTGGTCCTGGTGGGCGCCGTCGCCGTGGCCATCGGCTTCCGCTCCACCGATGCCACCGCCCTGGAGTGGCTCGCGGCGTTTGGACTGCTCGTCCTGTTCGCCACGGCGCTCACCTGGATCGCGGTCGGTATGGGCCTGGTCAGCCCGAACGCCGAGGCCGCCAGCAACAACGCCATGCCCCTGATCCTGCTGCCGCTCCTGTCCAGCGCCTTCGTCCCGCTCCACTCGATGCCGGGCTGGTTCCAGCCGATCGCCGAGTACCAGCCGTTCACGCCCGCCATCGAGACCCTGCGCGGCCTGCTGCTCGGCAGCGAGATCGGCAACAACGGCTGGCTGGCCGTCACCTGGTGCCTGGGCCTCGCGGTGCTCGGCTACTTCTGGTCGACCGCGAAGTTCGACAACGACCCGAAGTAACCGCCGTGACAACGCGGGCCACCCCCGCAGCTCGTCCCACCCGAGGGCGGCGTACACCGACACCCCGTCGGAGTACGCCGCCCCGTCCGTGTGCGCACCGCGCCACGCCCCGAACCGGCCGTGCCTGGACACGACATCGCGAGGACCACTACTCTGAATTCGAACTAGTCGAGATTTTGGAGTAGAGAGCAGGAGAGAGTACGGGGATGCCTGTGCAAGAACCCTCATCCGGCTGGCTGCGCGGCGTGCTGCCGCTGGCGCTGGCCGCCGTACTGGCGCAGGGCGACCAGCACGGGTACGCGCTGGTGCAGCAGTTGGCGGCCCACGGATTCGGCACCATCCGCGGCGGCGCGCTGTATCCGGTGCTCGGCCGGATGGAGACGGACGGGCTGGTGGAGGCCCGCTGGGAGCCCGGGGAGGGCGGACCGGGCCGCAAGGTCTACCGGCTCACCGACGCCGGACGAGCCCGACTGCTCGAAGAAGCCGCCGACTGGCAGCGGTTCTCCGACTCGATGGACCAACTCTTGCGCCAGGGAACGAAGGAGGAGCCGTGACCGATACGGACACCCGCTGGAAAGCCCGGCTGAGGCTGGCACTGGCGGCGCAGTCGGTGGACAGGGCCACCTCCGACCTGGTGCTCGACGAGGTGGAGCAGCACTGCGCACACAGCGGTGAGACACCCGAAGACGCATTCGGCAAGCCGGAGGAGTACGCCGCCGCGGTCGTCCGCGACCGCATACCGCCCGAGGAACGCACGGGCCGACGCTGGGACGGCCTGACCCGCGCGGACCACGCCTTCGCGGCTGTCACCCAGACAGGCATCGCCGCCGTCGTGGCCGGCGCCTGCCTGTGGGCCGGATACGGAACCACGCTGCCCCTGACCCCCGTCGGCACAACCGGTGTTGCACTCACCGGCGTCGCCCTGCTGAGCGCCTGTCTGACGGCGAGCCTCGCACGCTCCCGAGCACGCGGCGCCGCCGGCTGGGGAGCGGCCACCCTTGCCGCGCTGGTTCTGGCGGCCACGGCCTTCACCACCCTGCCCACCACCTCCCTCGGCCGGCTCCCCGCCCCGGCCCTGTGCGTGCTGGGTGTCCTGCTGCTCTGGGGAGCCGCGCGCTTCTCACCGACCCCCGACCGCGAAGGGCCCACCATGAACTCCCGGACCCACCCCGAGAACTGGCCGGTCGACCTGCCCCGCCTGCTCGAAGAACGGCACGGACTCTCCCGCGCCCGGTCCGCCGAACTCACCCGGGAGGCGGCCCAGCACCTCATAGCCACCGGGCGCGACCCCGAGGACGAATTCGGGCCCGCGGAGCTGTACGCGCTCAGGCTCGCCGAGGAGGAGTCGGCCCCCCGCACCCCGTGGTGGACGCGCAACGACGTCCAGGCGACCACCCTCGCGGTCATCCTCCTCGGCTACCTGGTGTCCAACGTCGTATCCGAGGGCCCGGTTTGGCAGACGGCCCTGGCCGCTGTCGCCCTGGCAACGGATCTGGCACTTCTCGCCACGCACCTACTGCGCGGGCGACCCGCGGAGCCCGGCTCGCGGTAGCCGGGCCGAGCGGCAGGACCACCGCCGGTCCCGCGCGACCTCTTACCGCGGCGCGACGGCCGAGAGTACTCCTCCGGAAGGCGCGCAACTGCGGCTCCCCGCCCCAGCCTGGGTCGACTCCGGACCTGGTGCGCCGACTGCTCGATGTCGTGCAGTACGCCATGTGCGGCGCCGGGCTCATCCTGCTGGTCGGCGTCCTCGCGCTCCTTGCGGAATCCTCCAGAAGCGGTTGTCCTCGGGCGTACTCGCTCATGCCCCGGGCCGTGCCGCCCGCGTTGTCCGCCCCGGCGCGCGCCGAGGAGTTTCTCACCACCTTCGCGAAATGTCTTCGTGCGCCAACTCGCTCCTTTGGGCGGTTCATTTTCCATTGACGGTATGTCAGTGGTGCGGGACCGTGTGAGGGCTTTCAGAGTGGCGGATTGTTCCCTCGGGGGACCCTTCAGCGAAGTCCGGCCGCTGCCAATTCTCTGCGCCGACGGGCTGCCTTTTCTCGGATTGTGTTACTGCTGCCGGGCGGAGGTGCATGAATGTCATTCTGAAGGCCGGGAATCGAGCAGCCTGATGGGTCGTCAGCACTGCGGTACGACTCGGGTCGTTGCTCCCGGACTGGTATGCAGGCGAAGGAGAAAGAAATGCCGCAGGAGAGACCCGTCAAGCAGGCCCGGAGAAGCCGAAGGTACCTGTTCCCTGTTCTGGCGGCCGTGACAGTGCTGTTCACGGCTCAGGGCACCGCGTGGGCCGCCGCCCCTACTTTTGCCACCCATGCCGACTACGCGACCGGGGACACGCCTCAGGCGGTGCGCGTGGGCGACTTCGACAAGGACGGCCACGTCGACCAGGCCGTGGTCAACTCGGCGGGCGACACGGTGTCGGTGCTGTTGGGCAACGGCGACGGCACGTTCGACACCAAGGTCGACTACGGCACGGGTAACTATCCGGCCGGTGTCGTGGTCGGTGACTTCAACGAGGACACCGATCCCGACCTGGCGGTCGCCAACCTGGGCGGTGACACGGTGTCGGTGCTGCTCGGCAACGGCGACGGCACGTTCGACACCAAGGTCGACTACGGCACGGGACTGGCCCCCTACAAGGTGGAGGCCGGTGACTTCGACAAGGACGGTCACCTCGATCTGGTCGCCTCCAACACCGCCGACAACACGGTGTCGGTGCTGCTGGGCAATGGTGACGGCACGTTCGACACCAAGGTCGACTACGGCACCGGAGGCTTTCCGTTCTCGATCGTGTCGAAGGACGTGGACAAGGACACCAACCTCGACCTGGTCGTCTCCAACGACAGCGACAACACGGTGTCGGTGCTGCTGGGCAACGGCGACGGCACCTTCAACACCAAGACCGACTACGGGACCGGGGGCGAACCCACCCGGGTCCAGGTGGCGGACTTCGACGGCGACACCAACCTCGACATCGCGGTCGCCAATCTGGACGACGCGGCGGTGTCGGTGCTGCTGGGCAACGGCGACGGCACGTTCGACACCAAGGTCGACTACACGGTGGGCAACGCGCCGGTCTCGCTGGAGGTGGCGGACTTCGACGGCGACACCAACCTCGACCTCGTGGCGACCAACACCGCCGACGCCACGGTCTCCGTGCTGCCGGGCAACGGCGACGGCACCTTCGACACCAAGGCAGACTTCGCCGTCGGAGAGGCGCCGTTCGGCGTTGCCGTGGGGGACTTCGACGAGGACTCGCGCCCTGACGTGACGACTGCCAACTACACCGATGACACGGTGTCCGTCCTGCTCAACACCACGACCCCGTGACGCCGGCGTCGCCCGGCCGTCGGCTGTCCGGCAGTTAGGCGACGGAATGGGTCACAGTGCCGGTATAGGTGCCCGCCACCGCACTGGCGGGCACCGTCATGACCAGCGTCGGCTGCCAGATCACCGAGCTGCTGTTCGTGTTGACGGTGCTGTACATGAACGCCGTACGGGCCGTGTCCAGCGGCACCTTGTCGGCGCTGGTCGGCTGACCGGGAACGGGGGTTCCGGGTCCCGTCTTCGTCACGATGGGACCGGACCAGTACGACAGGTTTCCTCGCGCGATCGTCTGCCCGGGAGAGCCGGCTCCGGTGGTGAAGTTGGTCGCCGACACCGTCGCGGTCCAGCGCATCACGCCACTGCTCGTGACCTTCACCTGCCCCATCTGCACGGTCGTCGTGTTTCCCGGCTGTGCCGACCCGATGTTGGCGGAGGCGGGGGCCGTGACCGCGGGGGCAAGGAGCGCCTCGGGAATTATGAACACCGCGTTAGCCGTCGTTGCTTCTGCCTGTGGCGTTTTCCACGGAGGCAGAATCACACCGGTCGCACACAACACTCCTCCCATGCCGATTCGCAAAGAGACGCGGGGCCATGAGAGGGATCGCGAACCCACTCATTCTCCTTTTATCCACCCGACGAGTCGTCTGCATTCTCGACGAGCGGAAGGCGCCGTCCGCCACCATCTTCAATTGGCTCCGCCAGATTCACTCCCGAGAGGACGTACGGAGAACTCACGTCCGATTTCTGGCGGCGCGTCGGCGCCGGTATCGCACGAACGACATGGAGGCAGCGCTGACGGCCAGCATAATTCCAGCACCGGCCGCCCAGAGCCTGCGGTCGGACGACATGACGATGTCGTAGACGGACGAACCGCCCGGCTTCGGAAACGTCAGGCGAACGGAAAGGCTGTGGCGCACCATTCCGCTTTCCAATTCCATGTGCGCCGTCCACGGTCCGGCGGGCAGACTCTTGTCCAGACCGTCCACCCTGACGGTTCCCCAACCGCCGGGAGGCAGCGTGGTGCCCTCGGTGACCGGACGCGCCCCCGCGCTCAGCCCGCCGGGGCCGTCCGAGAGGCTGAACTTCCCCCTCAGATCCAGGGCCCGCTTTCCCGTGTTGTGGACGTGGGCGACGATACTCGGCACCCCTTTCTTGTCGCGCAGAGCGACGATCTTGCTGATCCGGAAGTCGGCGTACTCTCCGCTGTTGCTGATGTCCAGATACACCCGGGTGCCCACGCGCATGATGGAGCCGACGTTGTGCGTGGCATCCGGTCGCGCTTCGCTCTGCGCCCACACCACGGCGTAGCGCTCTCCCGGCCTCGCTGCGTCCGGCACCCTGATCGTGACCTTCGCCTCGGCCTTCTCCCACGGCTTGAGCCTGACGATCGAGGGCCTGACCCGGGTCCACCGGGTCAGTTCATTGGGCCGGTTGCCCTCGGCGAACACGAACCTGTTGTGCTTGATCCGCGCCGCGCCCGAGTACAGCTGCACCTCCCGTCCGGTGTTGGACTTGTTGGCCACCTCGAACCGGCGTGAGATGACGGTTCCCGGTTTCAGATGGTCGACGATGTACTTCAACGCCCGTGGGTCGTCATGCCGCACGACGGGGGCTTCGAGCAGCCGGAAACCGACGTACCCGGTATCGGTCGACGAGTCCGCGGTGGCGGCCGCCGTCGGCGTGTGGGCGAGGGAACCCGCCAGGACGACCACGGCCGCGGTCACGGCGCGAAGGGACGAAGTTTTTGTCTTGTGCACAGCTTCGGGCTCAGGCCACGGAGTGCGTCACGGTCCCTGTGTAGTTACCCGATACTTTTGATGGCGGCACGGCCACGGTCAACGTGGGATTCCAGCTGACGGAGTTGGCGCCGTCGCCGCTGGCCCGGGAGAACGCGGTGCGGGAGCTGGCCAGAGTCCCGGTGCTACCGGGCGTGTGCGGCGCGTTCGTCTCAGCGGTTGCCGTGCCGGGGTCGTACGTCACACTGCTACCCGTGATCGTCTCGGCGGCCGTGCCTCCACCCGTCGTGAAAGCGGCGCTCAGCGCCACCGTGGCGGTCCAGGTCGTACCCAGCTGGGAGCGCTGGTCGTTGACCGTCACCACACCCATCGAGCCAGTGGCCGATCCGCCCGGAGCAGCCGAAGAAAGTGAGGCACTGCCAGGCGCGCTGATGGTGAGACCCGTGGTTGCGGTCACCGTGAAGGTGGTCACCGTATCGGCAGCCGTCGAAGGGGTAGTTGTGGCCATGACGACCCCGATCGCCGCGACCGAGATCATCACACCGTTGCGAACCTGCATTCCTGCTCCTCCGACCACGTGATCATCTGGCGCGCCATATGTATCCAATGAGTCGTCCATGCCCGAACAAGCGCTGACGATCATCGCGCTATAGGGGCAACCAGAGGGGCCGGACGGCCTAGTACTTCAGCTGTCCTGGGGATGGGGCGGCTTTCCTGAGGCCACGCACCGGAGTGGGCAGCGTGTTTGACGATGGCGACGTGCCAGTGGCCAAGGTCAGATCGCAACGACGGGCGCTTGCAGCTCGGCCACCGACTCGTCCGGATTCTCCGAGGAGTTGAGCATGACCTCCCGCGCATGCCCGTCGAACCGGTAGCCGTGCGCGTCGACCCAGCGGACGAGCAGCTGGCTGGTGCTCAGAAAACCGTGCGCCACGCCGCGGTGCGCGATCGTGGCGGCGCACTCCACTGGGGGCAGCGATACGACCTGGAGGTCCGCGTGTTCGGTGACTCCCGCGGGGACAGAGAGGCCGACGTGCACGACGATCCCGTAGTCGCCTTCGTCAGGGGTCTCGAAGTAGACGGTGCGGGGGCCGGCCGGAGCGACTCCGGCAGAGCTGAGCCGTAGGCGCAGCTCGTCAAAGAGCCGGCCGATCAGCGGGCCGGTCTCGCCGGGGCTGAAGCTCGTGGCCATCGCGCTCAGCTCAGCCAGCTGGACCGCGGGAAGTTGCCTGATGACGACGTCATCCTGGGGCATGGAACCCTCGTTCTCGATCGACCGGAGCCTCGCCTCGATCTGGGCCAGGCCCGACGCCGCCTCCGCCAGGGCCGCTTGCAGCTCGGCGCGCCGTAGTCGCAGCATTCCGCGCAACTCCTCGACGCTGATGTCCTCGTCGAGGATCGTCCGTACCTGCTGCAGTGTGAAGCCGAGGCCCTTCAGCGCGACGATCCGGTTGAGCCGGGACAGCTGTGCTGCCTCGTAGAAGCGGTAGCCGCTGGACTGGTCCACATGCGCGGGGCGCAGCAGACCGATGGCGTCGTAGTGCCTGAGCATGCGAACAGAAACACGTCCGTGCCTGGCGAAGTCTCCGATGGTGAACATGACGCCTTCGAGTGTTGGCCCTCACACGGTGGCAGGGTCAAGAGACTACTGACGGGCTCGCGTATTCAAGGAAGACAGCCTCGCGGACCGAGTCGAGGCCGTCGCACTGTCGCAGGTCAGGTCTTCGCAGGAGTGCTCGCCATCGCCCCCGGCGGGCGCATCATGAAGACGTCGACGGGGTCCTGGGCCTCCACGACGAATCCGTGGCGTTCGTAGAGCCGACGGGCAGCACTGCCCTGCAAGACGTTCAGGCCTACGGTCATGCCCTGCGCGTCCGTTCGCTCCAGGATCGTGCGCAACACAGCGGACCCGATCCCTCGGCCCTGACAGTACGGAGCAAGGTAGAAATGCTCCAGCCACTGCCCGTCTTCGGCGGGCCGGACCGTGACGCATCCCGCGAGCTCACGGTCGATCATGATGATCGACGTGTGCTGCGGGGAGAAGGAATCCCGCAACCGCTGCCGTACCCGGTCCTCGTCATAACGCCCGAGGCGTTCCAGGTCCGCACGCATGACCCTGGCCCGCAACTCCGCGATCACCTCGATGTCCGCTGCCACCGCAGAACGCAGCACCCAGCCCGCGGTGTGCGCGGATGCGGTCCGTGCAGGCATTGCCACGTCCGATCGCGTAACGCTCATCCCCCCGGCATCCATGGCCGGAGTATTTCAGTCCGCCTGTCCTGAACAGGCACGGGCATCGCACCCCCGAACTGCCCATTTTTGGCCACGTAGGCCAGTTCGTTTCCTCGGTCGCTTGAGTCGCTGTTGAGAGCCGCCCCGGCATCGCGCGGGGGTCTACCGGAGCAGATACGGCCTCCCCGACATCCGCGGCGAACTCACGGCACCAGCGCATGAGCTGCTCCTGGTCCCGCTCGCCCAGGACGCGACCTTGGCCTTCCGGGTGCGGCCGCGGCGGGGTGAGCGTACCGAGCCGGTAGAGACGCCCCTGCCAGTCGCGTACCGGCGCCGCGCCCGTGCGCCGCTGCCATGCCTCGGCGAAGGCGGTGGCCGTGTCGTGGTCCGCGGTCAGGGCCGGAGAAGGAGTGGCCGAGGCCGGCCAGGCGGGCGGCGAGGGTGTCGGCCTGCTCGGGGGAGAGGCTGGTGAGGGTCAGACGTTGCGTCGGAAGGCGGTAGAAGATGGCGCGGACCTCGCCCCCCGACTCCAGCCGGCCGAAGACGCTGGCTTCGGCGCCGTATGCGTTCGCACCACGTGTCCGCAGTTTCTCAAGCGTGGTCAGCGGCGTGTTGTGCATGACGGGGCGTGAGCACAGGAAGCCTCCGGCTCGGGCGAGAAAGCCGTGGACGTCTTCGGTGAGGTGCCAGTCATCCGGGCGCATGCCGCATGATCCCTGATGCACTCGACTCGGGGCGGCACCTACCCGGAGATCAGCCGCCACCACGACTGGTCCAACATCTGCCGGCCGGCTCAGAGCGAGGGCCAGCTAGCCCTCCCGCGCCCACGGCCGCAGCTTCTCCGGGTTGCGGACCGCCCAGATCCGGGTGACGCGCCCTTCGGAGAAGTCGAACGAGGCTACGGTCATGACGACGCCGGCACGCTGGGCCACCAGGCCCGGCACACCGTTGACCGACCGTTCCAGGAGTTCGAGTCCCGGAGCCTTGTCGGCGATGGCGAGCATGTACTGGGCGATGCGCGCGCCGCCCCCGACCGGGCGCAGGACGGTGCCGACCATGCCGCCGCCGTCGGCGGTCATCACAGCGGCCGGGTCGAGGAGACCCACGAGGGCTGCGATGTCCTTGGTCTCCCATGCCTCTTTGACGTGCCGCACCACGTCGGCCTGGCCGTTCGCCGTCACCGGAGCGCGCGGGGGACTCACCCGCCGCCGGGCGGAGGCCGCCAGCTGCTTGCAGGCTGCAGGGGTCCGGCCGAGAACGCCGGCGATCTCGGCGAACGGGTACCGGAAGACGTCGTGCAGGACGAACGCCACCCGCTCGGCGGGCGTCATCGACTCCAGGACGACGAGGAAGGCCATGGCCACCGACTCGTCCTGAACGATCTGGTCGGCGGGGTCTGCGAGGCCGGTGGGGCTGGCGCCGTCCGCGTGCTCCCACTCGGTACGCTCGGGCAGCGGCTCGGGCAGCCACGCGCCGACATAGCGTTCACGGCGGGCCCGCGCCGACCCGAGCAGATCCAGGCAGATACGGCCGGTCACCGTCGTCAGCCAGGCGCCGGGGGACAGGATCTCCTCCTGCCGGCTCGGTGGCAGCCCGTACCAGCGCGCGTAGGCGTCCTGTACGGCGTCCTCGGCCTCGGTCACGGAACCGAGCAACCGATAGGCGACATTGATCAGTTGGCGTCGCTCGCCGACTATCTCATCCGTGCTGGCCCCGACAGTACCCATGGTTCCGGCTGCCCCCGCCTTACCTTTCGCAGGCCCGCGTCGTCGGGCTGGTGAGACCTTATCGATCTACTGCCCGAGGGCGGGAAAAGGGGACTGTGACATGGCCACTGAGCTGACGACGACGGCAAACGTACAGCGCAGCTCCTCGTTCCTGCAGGTCGCGATCGCCCTGCAGACCCTGACCATCTTCCTTCAGGCGGTCTCCGCCGGACTGCTGCTGACCGCGTCCTACGGAGAGACGCTGCACAGTGTCGGAGCCCGTGTGATGTACGGGGCGACGATGCTGTACGTGCTCGCGGCGGTGCTGGCGTGGAAGCCGGGCGGCGGCTCGCCCCGGCCCATCTGGCACGCGACAGGCTTCCTCGTACTCGCCTCGGTCCAGGTCGTCCTCGGCATCGCGCACGTCCCGTCGGTCCATCTCCCCCTGGGCTGCCTGATGTTCGGCCTGAGCGTGCTGGCGCTGGCCCGACGCTAGGCCGATACGAAGCCCGCCGGGATCAACTGGGCGGTGCCTCTTCGATCAGGCAGCTCGCCGTCATCGTCATGCACTCATCGCCCGCGCCGCCAAGCGGCTCACTCGTCCAGGGCGAGGAAGTACGAGAACCGCTCGGCGGGAGGCCGACGAACCGCCGCTGGCGGCCTGCTAGGGGCGGACGTAGGGCCGGGTCATGATCTCCATGTTGTGGCCCTCCGGGTCGTCGAGCGCTTCGAGCGAGAGTTTCAGCGGGTGGACGAGGACGTTCACCTATCCCCGGCTCTGCGCGGCCATAGACGAACCGGGCAACTTTCAACGGCGCCATCATCCAGACCGGCACCGAGTCCTACCGCCTCGCTCACACCAAGGCCCAAGCCGAACAAGCCCAGGCCGGCTGACCGAGCGCCACACGGGAGGGTCGCGCTCGGATTGCGGCGCCTGCCAAGTCTTGCAGGCCTCATCATCCTGGAGGCTGCGCCGAGGATGAACGCGGCCTGCGCCTCATCAACCTCGTCCCACACCCGCCGCCGGTTCAGGCTCGGCGTTACGGTTTCCGGGGTGCGCGCGTCGTTCAGGGCGTGATGTGGAATGTGAGTTCGGTGGTCGTGTCGTCCACGGTGTGCCCGTGCACGTAGCCCCGGCTTGCCGCGTAGCTCCCCGTGCCGCCGTTGATCGATAGGTTGAAGTCGCGAGGCGGCGGGGCGTAGGGAGCAAAGCCCTGGACCGTGATGTCACCGTCGCTGAGGGCAAAGGTGATGAGGCACTGCAATGTGCCGGTGCTCGCACCAGCCTCAAGGCGGACAATGGTGCAGCCTCCGGCGCCGGAGCCGACCCTCTGGTCGTCGCGGTAGAGGTCGTTGGCGAGCGTGAACCCGTTGCCCTGGGCATCGCCCGAGCCGTTCGGTGTGAACTGAGTGGTCTTCGCGACCAGTGATAGCACCTGCTCGCCCTGTTGGCCGTCGGCCAGGGACGAGGCGGCAGCAGCCGAAGCCAGGGGAGCGGAGAACACAACCGCACTCAAGGCTGCCACGGAACTCCGACCGAGCAATCCGAAATTACGCACGCCGAGACACTCCTAGCCGATCGCGGGTAATGCGGCACTTCCGACCGCGTGACTTCCGCTTGTCCGGTCAGAGTTGATCACGAAAAGATCGATGCACCGAGGAGCCTCACAGTGTCGTTCGGGTGGTATCAGGGCCTGAGGTTCGCCCGAGGAAGTACCCGTTGGATTTGTGTGGGCATGCGGTGCGGACATATCGCGGCGCTGAGCCGAAGCACCTGAGTGACATTAAGAGTCACCAAGATTGATCTTGATGCTCGCCGCAAAACGACTCCCGAAGTCACACCGAAACGACTCCCTCAGAGGCTCTGTTGGTGTCCGTGTTGGGCGGTGTTGTGTGAGGGAACGGTTGGGGTTTGTTGTCGTCCGCGGCAGTGTCTTTGCGCGTGTCCTGGGAGCTGAACGTGAGGGTTGGTTCGGCGAAGGTCGAAGGTTTGCAGAGCATCTTGGCCCGTGCCGAGGAGAAGCTCACCCACCTCGACGCGCAGATCTCCCGGCAGCAGGAGTCCGACGACCGGGGAATTCCCGCCTTCCGGGAGATGGTTGCTTGCGCCACTGTGGTGGCTGCATCGGCGGAGCCTTCGTGACGTGGACGGTTGTCGCTTCCGGCGATGGTGATGCGCAATGCCCGGTTTCTGCGGGGATGAGCGGCCGCCCGGGCTCGATGCGTGGCCGGGGTGGTTTCTGGTTGTCGTGTGGTTAGGGCTGGGGGTGGTTGCGGCACAGGCAGAAGGGATGGCCGGCGGGGTCGGTGTAGACCTGCCAGCCGTAGCCGGACTCGCCGATGAAGCTCTGTTGGAGGGTGGCGCCCAGCTTGATCACTCGGTGCTGTTCGGGTTCGAACTCGTCCACTTCGAAGTCGAGGTGGAACTGCTGCGGATGTTCCTGGCCCGGCCAGCTGGGCTGCTGGTAGTTCTCCACCCGCTGAAACGACAGTTCGACGCCGTCGTTGCGCAGGTTGACCCAGTCCTTCTGGCTGATGTCCGTGTTGATCTCCCAGCCCAGCAGCTCGGCGTAGAACTCGGCCAGCTTCCAGGGGTCGGGGCAGTCGAGAATGACATCGGTGAACGTCAGCATCCGATCATCGTAGATCGCGGCGCCGGACGGCCGCGATGCTTTAGTTCGGTGCACCCCAAGACGTAGTCCGGAGAAGGTAGCTGCCTGCTCTGTTCCCAAGCGCACGCCACTCACTGTGCAGTGACTGTCAGTCAGCACGCCTGCTCTCTGGGCCGGTTCCTGGACACTGCACAGTTTCAGTGGTCGGCGACAGCACCGCGTGCCGGGGCAGGGGCAAGGAAGCCTTGATCAGAATCGATCTGCATTCCATTTTGAAGCACAACGAAAAACGCCCACCCGGCCGGAGGAAGCACAACCCCGGACCCTTCGCAGCCGCGCCCCTCCCGAAGACCCGCCCCTGACTCCGCCTCACATCTCCCCTCGCCCACAGGCCGGCCGAGCGGGCCACCCCCCGCCCCTCCAGCTGCCGCGCGGGCCGAAGGCCCGTCACCCGCGCTGCCGCGCGGGACGGCTGGAGCGCAGCGGAAGCCGTCAGCCGGGCACAGTCCGGCTCCGGCCCGCAGCGCGGGCCGGCCACTCCCGGAGCAAAGCGGAGGGAGTGTCAATTCACGGGGCGCAGCCCGTGAATTGAGCGGTGAGCGCAGCGAACCGCCAGCGCTCACGCGGAGCGGGAGCGCAACTCGGGCGCGCAGCGCCCGAGTTCGCTTGCATCGCGCGCAGCGCGATGGC
>NZ_JBSHAQ010000074.1:0-37469 GCF_053611585.1 Streptomyces sp. NPDC054794
TCAGCCCCCAGCAAGGCAGTTGACTCCTACCACCGGCCTACGACCAACCCGACCTGCCGTCAACCCGCACCACGACCGGATTTAACGAACTACCGATAGGAGCGGCGAGACCGTTCGACCAGCGCGCTGTTTCCACTGGTTCCTCGGCATCGTCCGAGACGGCGAACATTCCTTCGTTGACGAACTTGACAGACGATGTGGTCACATAGGCGAGGCTACCGGGGAAGGGAAAGGATGCAGGTGCTGCGGAGAACCCGCAGCACCCGCATCCTGAGGTGGTCAGTTGCCGATCAGAACCCGGTAAGGGTCTCCGTCAAGCATCCGCTCGGCATCACTCTCACGGCCTCGACTTCGTCGGTGTACTGCCGGACCTGGGGGTCAGCGGTGTCGCCGGGGATCGGCTCGCCAACCTCCGGATCGACGGAGATGACCACCGGACTTCTTGTCGGCGAATCCGGATGCAGCTCGCTTCGGTGAGCGCGTGGATCTGCCGGTCGAGCAACTGACCCTTCGTCGAGGCCCGGGCGTACCCGACACCCGTGCTGGTCGACGCGGCAGAAAGCCACCGCGGTGACCAGGCCGCTCTGCTCACTGCCGCCCGCCAGACACCCATCGGCGAGACCTTCGAGCACGCCGGCAGAACCTACCGCGGGACCCGATACCGGTGGGACACCCGCAGCGCGACCCAGCACGGTCCGGCGAGGACCGCAGCGGGCAGCTCGGTGGCGAGCTGGAACAGGGCAGTTGATCGGGCTTCCGCGAGGCGGATGCCGAGTTTGCGGAGGCGTTCGCCCATGGCCCAGGCACTGATCGGGCGGCCAGGCTTGCCTCCGGGGAAGAGCCGGGGTGAATTTGTCCGGGCGAGGGCGGCACGGCTGCGGCGAACCTTGACCTGTTGCAGAGCGAGTTCGGCGACGGGTGCGGGAAGCTCGACCGGGACGGCCCCGAAACGGATGCGGACTGCTCCGTCGCTCTCCTCGATGTGGTCGACGGTGAGGCGGGAGATCGCGGCGGGCCACTGGGCGTAGAGGAGCAACAGCAGGCCGGCGAGGCGGTCTTCGGGTTTGACGATGTCGTCGTGAAGCAGGCGTCGTACGGTGGTCCAGCGGGCTTCGTCGTCCATCGCCTGGGAAGGGCCGTTCCATCGCTCGGCCGGGAAGCTGAGATCACGGACGATCTTCTGGGAGAGGGCCCAGCGCGCGAAGTGGCCTGCCTCTCGGCGGAGGCGGACATCGTCGCTGCTCATCCAGCGTTCGAGGTCGGCCTGTCGGCAGGTTGAAAGGGCCAGGTCCGACCCGCGCACCAATCATTCAGGTGAGGCCGGCACCTGGAATAGGGCCGAACGCCCCTGCGGACAGGGCCCGTCAGTCCCGGCCCCCGTGCACCGTGTGATGCAGGTCGCACACAGGCTGACCGGTGCGCACGATCGAAAGACAACGGCCACGGTTTTCCGAGCGGGTCACCAGTGCAAACCACCGCAGGTCCGCACATGATCGGCGGGATACTGGCGGCGGGCGTCCGCTCCGGTAAGCCATGCCTGGGAAGTGGTGGCAGACGCAGCCTGATCGGTACAGCTCAGGCCAGAGCGGCCTTGAGTACGCCGATGGCCGTCTTCGGGTCAGCGAGGGTGTGGTAGATGCCGGGGATCTCGCGGTCGAGGCCGAGCAGGCCGTAGACGGCGTGCATGGCGCCGCGGACGGAGTACTCGACCGTGAAGACGACGTCCTCCGGGATCTCCGTGAACTGGCCGAGGAAGGCGAAGTTCGCGGCGCCGCGTGGGATCACCAGCGGTCGGTCGTGGACCGTGCGCGGAGCGAACTGGCTGGTGATGTACGGCAGCATCACCGGGATGACGGTCGTTGTCGCCGCGACCTCCTCCTCGATGTCCCACAGGCCGAGGTGGTTGAGCAGTTCGGTCAGGATCTCCTGGCCGGTGGCCTCGGCCATCGTCTTGCCGATGAAGTCGCCCTCGTTGTCGACGAACAGCCCGTAGCCCCACAGGGTGTAGACGTCCTCCGGCTGTCCCTCGAAGTGCGGGGCATGCGGCACGACGATGGACATCAGCCAGTTGGACTCCTTGAACGTCATCAGCGCGCCGGTGCCGGGGAGGTTGCCGGACAGCTCCTCGATGCGGTGCAGGAGCAGAGGGCTGCGCATGGTGAGGGTGAAGGACTCCCACTTGGCCTCGTCCACGTTGCCGTAGAAAGCGGCCGGGCGCCCAAAGTCGTCCGCCTTGGCGGCGATAGTCTCCCAGAGCCGCCAGCCGCCGTCGCGCTTGTCGCGGATCAGCTCGGGAGCGGCGTCGTCACTGCCGTACGCGGCGTCGGCGGTCATCGAGCCGAGGGTGAGGAACGCGTAGTCGGTGTTCCCGAGGTCGTACACGCCCGGCTGCCCAGCACGGTCGAGGTGGAGGCGTCGCACCCGTCGAGTGCCGTCCTCCTCGGTGGTGAAATCGACGTCGGTGACGCGCACGCCGTGCTCGAAGCGCACCCCGCGCTCCTCCAGCCAGGCCTGCATGGGACGGATGATCGAGTCGTACTGGTTCAGCCGGGTGCGACGCACGCCCGCCAGGGTGTGCATGCGCGGGAACTCCTGCATGAAGCGCAGGAAGTAGCGCCTGAGTTCGATGGCGCTGTGCCAATTCTGGAAGGCGAAGGTGGTGCGCCACATCGCCCAGAAGTTGGTCTCGAAGAAGTGCGGGGAGAAGAAGTCCTCGATCCGGCGCGCCCCGATCACCGCCTCCGGGAGCACGAGCAGCCGTGTCAGCTCCAGGCGGTCGCGGGTGTCGAGGCCGTAGTCGGCGGCGTCCAGGATCTCTGCGCCCTTGCCGATCAGGCGGGCCTTGGCGTCGGTGGGCCACTTGGCGCTGAACTCGCGGGTCTCCTCGCACACCGACACGGTCTCGTCGGTGAGGGTGGGGACGGTCTCCAGGAGGTTCCACAGGCACGTGTAGGCCTCGTCCTCCAGCATGCGGCCGCCGCGGGAGACGTATCCGGCGGCTTCACCGCGGCCGTCCATGGAGCCCCCGGCGACCGGGAGTTCCTCGGCGATGCGGATGTTCTCACCGGGGAAGCCGCCGTCGCGGATCAGGAAGGCGGCGGCCGCCAGTGAGGCGATGCCGCCGCCGACGAGGTAGGCCTGGGACTGCTGCGGAGCGTCGGTCATGACGTCCCTCCGTTCTGCCGCCCACTGTCGCGAGCGGTCGGCTGTGATCAAGAGTCGTGCAGCGGCCCCGGCCTTGAGGCGGCAACGGGGTGCGCACGGCACGGCGCCGGCGGAACACGGCCGGCGCCCGGCAACCGTCAGTCAACTCATGGGGAAGCCGTGCAGGCAGGGGCCGGATGTCCCTGTTCACGCGCCGACCAGCCCAGGGGCTCGGCCGACGCCCTGTACAACAAGGCCGTGGGGTGCGGCTCGCGCTGAAGGAAGATCGCGGTTCAGGCCGTGAGGGTATCGGCGCTGGCCGGGGGTGGGGCAGAGGCGTTCGTGTTCGCGGGCGAGGCGGTGGGCCAGTAATCCTGGAAGGTGACGGCCGTGCAGTCGCAGAGGCCGGCCTTGCTGTTCAGGCGCGAGGGCAACTGCTGGGCGGCCAACTGGGCGCGTCGCGGGTGTAGTTGGCTGACGGGATGGAATGGATCCTCGGCCGGTCCGACGCACCCGTCTGATGTACGCCGTCGACCTCATGCAGGCCCGACACCCCGACTGGGATCTATGGGTCTCGGTGATCGAGCTGGTGCAGTGCGGGCAGGCCGTGAAGCCAGCCGTCTTCCTCAAGGTCGGCCATTGCGAGTACAACACGTGGTCGGAGCGTGTGCTGCTGAGCGCGGTGCGGTGGGAGTGGCACACGCCGAACCCGTGCGTGGTGTTCCGCATGTCGATGTTCTTCCGCGACCCGCAGGGCAGCCGACTGAGGGTGGCAGCACGGGGCCAAGTCACGAACACCACGGTCGAGATGGACCAGTACAGCCACCAGCTAGTTTGCGCTGCATTGTTCGACCCGTCGCTACGCGACCACATCGACCGGATCACGGCGCTGGTGCAGGCGCAAGGTCCCCTGGTGCTGTTCTTCGTCGAGGAGGACGGCACAAGAATGAACTACATCCTCTGCCACGGCACCACCGGAGGCGCCCTGACCCAGCTCCAGGGCGCGTCGCAAGAGGCAGCGAAGCTGCCATCCCCCGACCGGGCGGCTTTCGCCCGCGCGTGCGCTGCCGTAGAGGCCGACGACCCCACGATGAACTGGTGGAGTTGAGCACAACGTGGGGAGCCGCTCGCGGGCTGGCGGCGGCCCAGGCGATCGCCACTGACGCGATCGAGTGACAGCGAGCATCGGGAATCCCTACGTACAGCCAGATAGCACGGTAGCCGTGCGTGCCTGCCGAATCGCATCCTTTCTTGCGCTCGGTGGTGGTTTCCGGCATTTCAGCGCAGGAGGAGCCTGTGCCACGTCCGCGCGGTCACTGCTCGGGGATTTCGCGTTGGATATGGAACTCGAAGCTCACGCCGTCCGGTTCGCGGGGTGTCGTCACCGCGTGTATGGGGTGGGTGAGCGCCTGGAGGGTGCCGATCCGGGGCCGTGCGTTTGGAGGCGGCGGGGAAGTTTCCACGGCGTACACATGGATGGTGTCGGCTCGGCGGACGAGCCTGCGGATTTCCACACCGTACCCGCTGGTGGGGCGGGTTCCCGTAGCGACGAACAGCACCCAGTCAGTGGACCAGTCGACTGCGGGTGCTTCGGATCGCGGGTGGCCGTTGGCGGTCGCGCGGCACCACAGGTCCGCCCAGGCGGAGCGGGTCCGGACGGTGAGCGTAGTGGGCTCCTTGACAGCTGACCAGACATCAGTGACCAGGAGCTGGAAGGGCACTTCGTGTCCGGGCCCGTCCCCGGCGTGAGCACGAGCCACCAGCTCTCTCCTACGCGACTTCGAGGACGTCACGAACGGGGCGGCGCGGCGTAGCAGGCCCCTGCGGGCCGTAGCCGAGGCGCAGCACCATCTGGACATGGCCTCGGCCGGCCATCGGATCACGGGCCAGCAGGCGCAGGTCCCGGCTCTCCAGGGCGTGTGAGGTCAGGGAGGTGGCAAGCCCTGTCATGGTCGCCTCCAGCAGGACGCGTTCCAGCGCCTGGCCCGCGCGCAGCCAGTGGGCGGGGGCGTCTCCCGGTGTGCTGAGCAGCGCCAGGTGCGGGTTCTTCTCGAAGGCGGTCGCGCCGCGGTCGGCCACCGGGCGACGACCGGCGAAGTCGCGCAGCGGAGCCTTGCCGTCCCGCATCCGGGGCCCGAACGCGTACTCCGGGACGCCGTCGGTGGCGACGTCCGCCTCCGGGCCGAGCCTGGTCCAGCGGTGCAGATCCTCCATGCCCTCGGGATTCAGGGCGTCACGGCTCTCCGCGTCGTGGACCAGGTCCAGCACGGTCTCCATGTGCCAGGGACCGGGAAACAGCAGCTCGGCTCCCTCAACTCCCTCAAGGTCGGCTGCTCTCTGCAAGGCGGCCCGTACGTCTTCCGGGATGTCCTTCTCGCCGAAGGGATGCCGACTCGTGTGCCGCTCGCGGATCACGGGGTGCAGGCGCGCAAGGTCTCCCTCGTCCGTCGTGGGGGTACACGCCTCGCCCAGCTGGACAGCGGCAAGCAACAGCGGCTCCGCGGGCTCCGGCAGCAGCCGAACCACCGGGGTGAATCCGGCGTGGGCCGCGGCGACGCGGAGATTGAACAGCGCCGCTCCGCAGCCGATGTGCAAAGCCCTGTTCCCTGGGTCGGATCGAGTCATGGCCCGGTCGAGATCAGCAAACAGATAGAGAGCATGATCACGAGCCACGTAGCGGAAGCGCCACGGCTGCGCGTTGTGCATGGAAGGGGCGAGCACGGCCTCGGCGACAGCGCAGCGGCGGTCTTCGCGTCCAGTTGCTGTGTGTCCATCGCGCACTCCTCGCAGACCACACGCCTTCGGCTCACGTGGCGAGTACCCAGGCTCCACAGGCGCACTTCCGATGCTGCCGTGAGAACGCCGTCCGTCACATCGTCCCGCGCTTCGGGAGCCAGTGCCCAGTATCCGGCTGGCAGCGGGAGCTTGTGGATCTCTGAGCAATGGATCAGAAGGGGTCAGCCGTCGCGGTGCCAAGCCCGGCACGCGGCGCCTGATCAGGCGTTCGAGGGTGGTACGCGCATTTTGGGACAGGGGGACTCGTACCGGATTGTCTACGGGGGCCGGAGGCAGCGATGTCGCATTCGTCCGAGGAGCGATACGACCCTCTGAGCGGAGACAGTCCTCAGACCGAGGATCGGCGAGGGATGTGGCACGAGGCTTTCTGTCCGTTCTTGCGCCCTCTCGCGGCGACGAGGCGGAGGCGGTCCTGCTGGTGGTGACCGAGCTGATCAGCAACGCGGTCCGCCACGCCGACGGCGTGACCGGTTTCGGGCTCAGAGCCGCCCCGGGGACGGTGACGGTCACAGTGCACGACGCCTGCCGCCGACCCCCGCGACCACGGCTCACAGATACGAGAGAGCCGGGCGGGTTCGGCTGGCTTCTGGTGCAGGAGCTCGCGGTAGATGTCCAGGTCACCGTCGGTCTCACGAGCAAGGCGGTTTCAGTGGTCTTGCCGCTGTCCTCCTGAACCCGGCGACGAGCTCGGTACCGAGGCCGGGCTCGCTCCAGCAGCCGGCCGACACGCATGGGTAACGCACTACTGCGCTTCGTCACCGACGGCGACCTCTTGGGTCCACGCGGTGGCGTCGTAGCGCCCCTCCGACCCGGAAGGTGAGGCACAGCCAGACCACCGCGGAGGGCACGGCGACAACAGTCCACCCCACGCTCACGCCTCGCGACCGTCTCGAGGGCCGACGCGGCCACAGCGGCTGCCAGCCCGATACCGATGAGCAAAGCGACGACCTTCCGGGCACCTCCAATGTCCATTGGCTGCCGAACGTGGCCAAGCACCGCCCAGTCGCGCGCGGCCTCGCCCATCTCGCGGCGGCGCTGTACGACAGGCGTGCCCGAAGGCCCACGGTGAGCGCGGTACCGGCCACCGCCGCGCCGGAAGGTGTCCACCACTCTTCGCAGACGAGCAGCAGTACCTCAATGACCCCGGTCGTGGCCCAGCCGCTGAGGCACGCTGCCGCAGCTCTGCGCCGGGCCGGCGGCCGGTCGGCTCCCCGTGCAGATCGGCGAGGGCCGGCAGGTACCAGACGCAGCCCGCCGCGGTTACCGTGGCGGCTCCCAAGGCAAGGACGGCGTGGTGCATGGCCTACCTCGCGGCCTCTTCGAGTGCGGCGATCTCCGGGTGGTGCAGGTCGAACGCCGAAGACTCACTGCGCATACGAGGCAGGGAAACGAAGTTGTGGCGGGGCGGCGGGCAAGAAGTCGCCCACTCTAGCGAACGCCCGTAGCCCCACGGCTCGTCGACCTCGACCGGCTTGCCGCACTTGGCCGCCTTCCAGACGTTGCAGAAGAGCGGCAGGATCGACATTCCCAGCAGTGGAGCGAGCCGGTGCCGCGCAGCACCCGAGAACCGGTCCCCAGGAGAGCCGGCCGTGCTCCAGTACGAGCCGAAACGTGGCCATCACCGGCTGTCGCTGGATTCGGCGTCCGTGAGGGCCGCGCGTCCCGCCTCCAGCCGGGCAGCCGGGATGCGGAAGGGTGAGCAGGAGACGTAGTCGAGGCCTGCTCGGTGGAAGAAGTGGATGGACTCCGGGTCGCCGCCGTGCTCACCGCACACACCGGTCTCCAAATGGGGATTGACGGCGCGGCCTGCTTCGACGGCCAGCTCCACGAGCCTGCCGACACCCTCCTGGTCGATCGTCTCGAAGGGGGACACGCTGAATATCGCCTTCTCCAGGTACAGCGGGAAGAAGGACGCCTCGGCGTCGTCACGCGACAGCCCCCAGGTCGTCTGCGTGAGGTCGTTGGTGCCGAAGGAGAAGAAGTCGGCGGCTTGGGCGATCCGTCCGGCGGTGAGGGCGGCGCGGGGCAGCTCGATCATCGTGCCGATCGGAAGGTCCAGGGACTCACCCGTCTCGGCCGCGATCTCGGCGAGCACACGCTCCGCCTCCGACCGGGCCAGCCGCAGTTCCTCGACCGTCCCGACGAGCGGGATCATGATCTCGGCGTGCGGCCGGCCTTCCTCGCGCAGCCGGTGGACGACGGCCTCGGCAACCGCGCGGACCTGCATGGCCATCAGGCCAGGGACGGCCAGCCCGAGCCGGACTCCGCGCAGACCGAGCATCGGGTTCTGCTCATGCAGGCGCTCAACGGCATCGAGCAGTTCGCGGTCGTGGACGTCCGGATGCGTGGCGCTCGCCAGTCGGACGGCCAGCTCCGTGCGGTCGGGCAGGAACTCGTGCAGCGGCGGGTCGATGAGGCGGATCGTCACCGGCAACCCGTCCATGGCCCGGAGGATGCCGATGAAGTCCTCCCGCTGTAGCGGCAGCAGCGCCGCGAGAGCCTCCTCGCGGGCGCTGCCGTCGCGTGCCAGGATCATCGCCTCGACCAGCGTCCTGCGGTCGCCGAGGAACATGTGCTCGGTGCGGCACAGGCCGATGCCCTGGGCGCCGAGCCTGCGTGCGCGGGCGGCGTCCTCGGGGGTGTCGGCGTTGGCCCGTACCTCCAGGCGGCGGACGGAGTCCGCATTGGCGAGGGCTGACAGGACCGCCTCGGTCAGCGGGCCGACGCTCTCACCGGTCTCCAGTACGCGACGGACGTCGGAAGCGGTGAGCGGCAGCGCGCCGAGGTGCACGGTGCCCGCCGTTCCGTCGACGGACACCGTCTCGCCCTCGTGTACGACGACTCCTGCGTCCGTGGTGAGGCGGCGGCCGACCAGGTCGACACTCAGTGACTCGGCCCCGCACACGCACACCTTGCCCATGCCACGCGCGACGACGGCGGCGTGGCTGGTCTTGCCGCCGCGGCTGGTGAGGACGGCCTGAGCCGCGATCATTCCGGGTAGGTCATCGGGTGTCGTCTCACGGCGTACCAGGATGGTGTTCTGTCCGGCAGCGGCGCGGCGCTGGGCCTCGGCGGAGTCGAAAACGACGACGCCTACCGCCGCGCCCGGTGAGGCGGGTACGCCGTGCGCGAGGGGCACGTCGGCGGGGGTGGTATCAAAGCGGGGGAACATCAGCAGGGTCAACTCGGCGCCGTCCACACGGGCCAGTGCCTCGTCGGCCGTGATCGCCCCCTCCTCCCGCAGATCGTGCGCGATACGGAAGGCGGCCTCGGCGGTGCGCTTGCCGACCCGGGTCTGCAGGATCCACAGCCGGCCGCGCTCAACGGTGAACTCCACGTCGCACAGGTCGCGGTAGTGGTTCTCGAGCATGCGCAGGTGGTCGCCGAGTTCGACGTACGAACGGGGATCGAGAACCGTCAGCTGGCTCAGGGGTACGGCGTCGCGCACTCCGGAGACGACGTCCTCGCCCTGGGCATCGGTCAGGTAGTCGCCGTACATGCCACGGGCGCCGGTGGCTGGGTCGCGGGTGAAGGCGACGCCGGTGCCGGAGTCCGGGCCGAGGTTGCCGAACACCATCGCCTGGACGTTGACGGCGGTGCCGAGGTCGTCGGGGATGTGTTCGCGATGGCGGTAGAGGCGGGCGCGTTCGCCGTTCCAGGAGTCGAAGACGGCGCGGATGGCGCGCTGGAGCTGCTCGACGGGTTCCTGGGGGAAGTCCTCGCCTGTCTCCCGGCGGATGATCGCCTTGAACTCCTCGGTGAGGAGAGCGAGTTCCCTGGCATCGAGGTCGTGGTCGTCGCGCGTCCCGCGCTGTGCCTTGTGCGCGGCGATGGCCTGCTCGAAATGGTCACCGTCGACGCCCATCACCGTGCGGCCGAACATCTGCACCAGCCGTCGGTAGGAGTCCCAGGCGAACCGCTCCTGTCCGGCCCCCTTCGCAAGGCCGGTGACGGACTCGTCGTTGAGGCCGATGTCGAGGATGGTCTCCATCATGCCGGGCATCGAAAAGCGGGCGCCGGAGCGCACGGACACCAGCAGGGGGTCGGCGGCTGCGCCGAGGTCACGGCCCATGGCCCGTTCCAGGCCGGCCAGCGCACGGGCCTCCTCGATGCCGAGCCCGGGCGGCTCCTCGCCCGTCGCAAGATACGCCTTGCAGGCGTCAGTGGTGACCGTGAAGCCCGGCGGTACGGGTAGCCCGAGCCGGGTCATCTCGGCCAGGCCCGCTCCCTTGCCGCCAAGCAGGTCGGCCATCTCCCGGCTGCCTTCGGTGAACTCATACACGTATTTCGTCGGCATACTCATCGCGCTCTCCGGTCTCTCACTCGTGGGGCACGACGGCCAGCGGACAGCCGACGTGATGGACGGCGGAACGGGTGACGGGGCCGATACGCGGAACCGTCGGCCGCTCGGACAGGCGGCGGCCGACGACAAGAAGGCTCGCCGCGGAGGCGGCCCGGACCAGTGCAGTCGAGGCCTTGCCTTCCACAACGGTCTCCAGGACCTCGGTCTCGGGGTACTTCTCGCGCCACACCGCCAGCACAGCGGACAAGAATCCCTGCCACTCCTCGGCCCGCGCGGGATCGTCGACCAGGGCGATGTCGCCGGGGCCCAGGCTGATCGCGGACGGCGGCAGCCAGGCGTACAGAACACGCAACCTGGCCTGCCGCAACCGGGCTTCCTCGAAGGCGAACTCGATCACCTCGTCGCAGGCATCGGCGAGGTCGATGCCGAGCACCACGTCGCGGTAGCCGGTGCGGGTGGACGGGCTGCCGTCGTCCGCCGGGACGTGCTCGTCCTCTGCCTCCTCCCCTGCCCGTACGAGGACCACGGGACAGGTGGCCTTCGCGATCACCCCCTGCGCAACGGAGCCGACCAGAAGCCCCGTGAAGCCGCTCAAGCCGCGCGAGCCCAGCACCAGCAGTTCGGACTGCTCGGCGGCCCTCAGCAGAGCCGCGGTCGCCGGTCCTTCGACCTGTTCGTCGGTGAGGCGCACGCCGGGTACGGTGCCGCGGATGTGCTCCTCCGCCTCCTGCAGGGCGCGGCGTGCCAGATACCGCTGCATGGCGTTCGCGGGCTCGCCTTCCGCCTGCCGCGGATGCCAGTTCCAGGCATGCACCAGTCGCAGCGGTCGGTCACGGTGCACCGCCTCGCGGGCGGCCCACTCAGCGGCGGCAAAACTCTCGGCCGATCCGTCTACTCCGGCGATGACGGGCGACAGCATGGTGCGTACCTCCTGCGCTTGGTCGGCTCCTTACTGCCAGCGTCTTCCTGAGGTGCCTTGGTCGGATATGGGCCGCAAGGGCTCTCCCAGGACCGTTCGGCCCCTGCGCCGACCCTGAGGCGGCCGTGCGACCGTGGAGTGGGCGACCCACGAGGCGTCGCTGCGCGACGTGCCGCTCGCCGCCCGGTTGCCCGTCGGCATTCCCGAGGAGAATCGCGCCACTTGGGAAGACCACAAGGTGCAGCTGCTGGCCGACGCATTGCGGCCCTGGCGCGTGAAGTACCCACAGGTTGCGCGAAGTCCGGTGTCCGGTCGCCGTCGTGCCGTGAGACACGGGCCGGCCATGGCGAGGAAGTGACGACCTAAGCAGCCGCCAGTTCCTCGGCGATCCGCTGCGCCCAGGCCTCGATCGCGGGGAAGTCGCGGAAGTCTCCGCCCTTGCCGTTGCGGAGGATGATCCGGGCGACTCTGCCCCTCGCCCCCTCCTCCAGGCAGCCACCGAAGGTGATGTGCTCCCTGACGCCGAGCCGATCCATGACGCGCCTTACGCCGGACACGGGCGGGATGTCCCGATCAGTGGCCGAAGTGTCCAGCGGCCCGCTGCCGAAGAACCACAGTGGGCGTTCGGCCAAGCCGCGGTGGTGACGGCGGACAAAGCGGCGTGCGTCCTTGTGCCAGCGCCCGGCGTACAGCGCGCCCCCGACCACGACAGCGTCGTACGTCTCGATGCTCGCCACCGACGGTGCAGGTCGTGCCTCGGCCGTCAGCCCCTCCTTGCGCAGGATCTGGGCGACGGCCTCGGCGATCCGCGCGGTCGATCCATTCGTCGTTCCGTATGCGACCAGGACGTTGCCGGTCATGGCGGTCCGCCTCCCCTCACAGCCTGCGCAGCCAGTCGTCGGCCACGCCGTGCAGGGCCGGCTGATCGGGCTGGGCGTGACTGTCATCCAGGCGGTAGGTGAGGTTGTCGACCACCGCGACCACGCCGTCGATCTGCTTGGTCATGGAGACGGCGATCTCGGTCTCACTCTTGCGCTCCATGTGGCCGGCGAGCGTGACCACACCCTCCACGACGGAGACGTCGACGCTCCGCGGCGGCAGCCAGAGCGCGCGGATAAGGACTTCCTCGACCACCTCGTCGCGTATCTCCTTGTCGGGCCGGAGGAAGACCTGGAGCAGGTCCCGACGGGTGACGATGCCGACGAGCCGGTCCTCCTCGCCCACAACCGGCAGCCGCTCCACGCGCCGCTGAGCCATGGTGCGCGCGGCCTCGACGATGGTGTCCTCGGCGCGCACGGTGACGGGCGGTTCGGTCATCAGCTGGCCGACGGTGCGAGCCGTCGCCGTGGCGGCTGTCCGCCTGCCGCTGCGTGTCCACGCTGCGGCCCGCAAGCGACGCTTCGGCTCGTACGGATCAGGCATCTCGGCTTGGCGGGCCATCAAGTCGGTCTCGGAGATGACGCCGATGACCTTCGCGTCCTCGTCGACGACCGGCAGTCCGCTGATCCTGTGGTGAGCCAGCAGCCGTGCCACTTCCTTGAAGGGAGTGCCGTACGAGGCGCGGATGACGTCAGTGGTCATCACGGAGCCGACCTTGTTGTGCTTCATCTCTGGTTCCTCCTCGACGACTCAGCGGAGTCGGCGCAGATAGGGGTCTTGGGGCCCGTGCGGCACCAGCCGCACTCGGGCGTCAAGCACGCAGACCTCGGCCGTCGTCGCGAGCACCGGGTTGAAGTCGACCTCGGCGAGCTGCGGCAGATCGGCCGCCATGCGGGACAGGCGCAGGAGCAGCTGCTCCAGGCCTTCGAGATCGGCCGGTCCGCTGCCGCGGGCTCCGAACAGCAGCGGGGCGCAGCGCGGCGCTGTGATCAGGTCGTGCACGTCGTTGTCGGTGAGCGGGGCGAGCCGTGCCGCGTGGTCGCCGAGAACCTCGGTCACGGTGCCGCCGAGCCCGAACAGTACGAGCGGGCCGAAGACCTCGTCCTGGACGACGCCGGCGAACAGTTCGGTGCCGCGCGCAGCGAGCGGCTGCACCACCACACCGGTGAGCAGTCCCGCGAACCGTGTCTCGAAGTCCCTGAATGCTGCCCGGACTTGGGCGTCGCCCTGGAGATCGAGATGCACGGCACGCTGCTCGCTCTTGTGCACCAGTCCCGGCCAGTGGGCCTTCAGCACCACCCGGCCGTCCGGGCCGCGCAGCCGCTGGGCCGCGAGGACGGCGTCCTCCTCCGTCTCCGCCCACGCCCACGCCAGCTGTGGGATGCCGTAGCAGGCCAGCAGGTCGGCGCAGGTGCGCGGGTCGAGCCAGCCACCGTCCGGATGCGCGGCCAGGAAGGTGTCGGTGACCTCCTGGGCACGGGTGGTGTCGATGCCGTCGAGCTCCGGGACAGTGCCTACGGGCCGGGCAAGCCAGGAAGCACGGCGTGCGGCGTGGGCCAGCGCCCGTGCCGCCGCCTGCGGTTCGGCGTAGGAGGGGATCGTGCCGCCGTCGGCTGCAGGCAGCAGCTTGACCGGCAGGTCCTGTTCGAGGCATACCGCGGCAACCGGCTTGGCCCGGTGTGCGGGGGCGTCGGTGAGGGCGCGGACGAGGTTGTCGCCGGTCGCCGCGGCGACCGCTGTGGGTACGAGGGCCACCAGGACGGCGTCGATGCCCGGGTGGCGCATCAGCCGGTCCAGGCCGTCCGCGAGCTGGTCCTCGGTGACGACGGCGGTGGCGTCGACGGGGTTGCCGACCGCGGCGCCCTGCGGGAGCACGTCGAGCAAGTCGTCGATCACGTCCGAGGGCAGCGTCGGCAGGGCGAGTCCCGCCTCTGTGCAGGCGTCAGCTGCGAGGACTCCGGCGCCGCCCGCGTTGGTGACGATCGCGACACGGGTGCCGGCGGGAAGCTGCTGGGAGTGCATCAGGGCTGCGGCTTCGAGGAGTTCGCCGACTGAGCGGGTGGCAGTGATGCCCGCCTGGGTGAACAGGGCCTGCCGGGTCATGGTGCGAGTGGCAGCAGCCGCGGTATGGGAGGAGGCGGCACGGCGGCCTGCCTCGGTACGGCCCGCGTCAACGGTCAGAACCGGCATGCGGCGGGTCACCCGGCGGGCGGTGCGGGAGAAGGCCCGCGGGCTGCCGAAGGACTCCAGGTGCAGCAAGCCGAGTTCGGTACGGCCGTCGCTCTCCCACCACTGGAGCATGTCGTTGCCGCTGACGTCGTACTTGTCGCCGAGGGAGGCGAAGGAGGAGACACCGATGCCGAGCCGGGACAGCCCGTCGAGCAGGGCGATGCCGACTCCGCCGGACTGCACGGCGACGCCCGCGGTGCCGGGCCGCGGGTGTTCGGCGGCGAACGTGGCGTCAAGACGCAGGCCAGGGTCGGTGTTGGAGACGCCGAGGCAGTTCGGGCCGACCAGGCGCATGCCGTGGGTACGGCAGGTGGTCAGCAGCGCCTGCGCTTGGTCGGCGTCGAGGCCGGAGGTGACGACGAGCAGTGCCCGGACGCCGGCCTTTCCACACTCCTCGGCGGTGGCCGGGAGCGCAGCGGCGGGGACGGCTACGACCGCCAGGTCGGGGGTCTTGGGCAGCGCGCTGACGGAAGGGTAGGACGGCACGCCGAGGATGTGGCTGACGCTCGGGTTCACGGCGAACAGGCGGTGGGTGTAGCCGCCCACCTTCAGGTGGTGCAGGATCGCCCGACCCACGGAACCGGGTTTGCGTCCGGCGCCGACGACGGCGACCGCGTTCGGGCGCAGCAGCGGTTCGAGACTGGCCACGTCGGCGGCTCGGCCCCGGGCCTCCACGGCCGACAGATAGGCGTCGTCCGCGTCCAGCCGGATGGTGCAGCGCACCTCGGGCCCCTCGAACCGGCGGGCCGTGCGCAGGCCGAGGTCGGCGAAGAGGCGGAGTATCTCGTGGTTCTCGCTGAGCGCGTCGGCGGTGAAGGTGGTGATGCGGTCCGCCCTGGCCGCCGAGACCAGGTGCTCGACGAGCAGGGTGCCCACGCCACGGTGGTGCAAGCCGTCGCAGACGGCGATGGAGATCTCGGCCTCGTCCTTCTCCCCCGCCGTGTCGTACTCCGCGAGCCCGATCACCTGATCGTGCGTCTCGGCCAGCAGAGCCCGGTAGCCGGGGTGCGCGGGAGCGCAGGCCCGGTCGGCGGCCTGGGCGGCGGATCGCGGGCTCAGCGAGAAGAACCGAAGGCGGAGGTTTTCGGGGGACATCTCCTCATAGAGCCCCTGCACCTGGTCGTGGTCGGCCGGGGTCACGGGCCGGATGCACACGGTGGTTCCGTCTGTAAGCAGAGCGTGGACCAAGGGTCGGTTGAGCACGGCGTCCGACATCAGGGATCTCCTCCAAGCCTCTCGATGGCTCGAGCATCCAGCGGATCGAAGGGCAGCCCCATGGGCTGTCCGGGACTGAACCTTGGGCCGGTCGGCCCTGACTTCTCACGTTGCACGGCCGCGCGTCTACGAGAGGTGACCAGCGACGGGGCAACAAGATCGAGGCGTCCCGCAAATGAGCTGCCGGCACAGGCGACGAAGAGCAACTGCTGTGCGGCAGCCTGGTCATGCTGCACCATGGCCTTGGCCTCATGCCTGGACTCCGCGTAGCGTCTGACCATGGACAGGCAGCTGCAGAAGAACGTTGTGCTCGTTGCCGCCGGCGCGGTCGTCATTGCAGCTCTGACGAAGGAAGTGCGCAAACCCTCAAAGGCGCGCACCTGGACAGGGCGCGTCTTCGGACTCCCATACGACTTCCGGCGGCCAACACTGGCAAAGATCGCCCGCGAGTTCTGGGATCCCGACAGCGACGCCTACTTCACGCCGCACGCCTTCGGCGTCGGATACGGAGTGAACCTGGCCCGTGTGGCCCGGAAGCTGCGCCGGCCCCGTTGATCGGGTTCCAGCGACGGTCGGCACCTACTGTTGGTTGCCCCCGCCGATGCCAAGTGCCCTACCTCATTGCGAGTGCCTCGGGCCCACGCCCTTGTGCCTCACGCTTGAGGCACAAGGGCATTGCTCGCTCCGTGCCCATCAGGCGTCGGCAACCAGCGCAGTGAGGTCCAACAGGCGGTTCGTGTAGCCCCATTCGTTGTCGTACCAGCCGAAGACCTTGGCGAGGGTGCCGTTGGCCTGGGTGAGCGCGGCGTCGAAGACGCAGGAGGCCGGGTCGCCGATGACGTCCCGGGAGACGATGGGCGCTGTCGTGACACGCAGGATGCCATTCAACGGGCCCTCGGCCGCCGCGGCGAAGGCGGCGTTGATCTCGTCCGCCGTGGCCTCGCGGTTCAACACCACTGTGAGATCGGTGAGCGAACCGTCCTCCACGGGCACCCGGACAGCGATACCGTCCAGCGCGCCGGCCAGTTCCGGCAGGACGAGGCCGACAGCGCGGGCGGCCCCCGTGCTGGTCGGGATGATGCTCAGCGCCGCGGAGCGGGCGCGGCGCAGGTCCTTGTGCGGGCCGTCGAGCAGGGACTGGTCGTTGGTGTAGCCGTGGACGGTGGTCAGCAGGCCGCGGTCAATCCCGAAGTTCTGGTCGAGCACCTTGACCATCGGCGCGAGGCAGTTGGTGGTGCAGGAGGCGGCCGAGATGATCCGGTCGCGGTGCCGGTCGTAGGCGTCGTCGTTGACACCCATCACGATGGTGGCGTCCACGCCCTTGCCGGGCGCCGAGAGCAGCACGGTGTGAGCGCCTGCTTTCAGGTGAAGGGCCGCGGCGTCGCGGTCGCGGAAGCGGCCGGTGGACTCGATGACGATGTCGGCTCCGTAGTCGGACCAGTGCAGGGCGGCAGGGTCGCGCTCGGCGGTGACAGCTATACGCCGACCGTCGACGGTGATCGAATTGTCGTCGTGCGTGACCTCGCGTCCGATGCGCCCGAACGTCGAGTCGTACTCAAGGAGGTGGGCGAGGGTGGCGGGCGCGGTGATGTCGTTGATCGCGACGACATGGACGTCCTGGGTGGCCGCCTCCGCGCGGTCGAGGGCCACGCGGAGATAGGTACGGCCGATGCGGCCGAAGCCGTTGATGCCGACACGTACGGTCATGGTGGTGAACTCCTTCACGATCAGGGGCTTCGATCGGCTTGTTCCGATCGGAGGACGAAGACAGGTCCGTTCCGTTCTCGTTCGCCGGGCCTGGTGGCGGACGCGGGTATGGCCATCCCGTGGTCCACAGCGGTGGCGCACCGTTCTTCGTCGGAAAGTTGGTGTCCAGGTGCTCGAGCTTGGGCGTGAGTGACGTTGTGAGTCATCGGGTGGTGGAGGCGGCATGGCCGGTAAGAAGGCGGTGAAGCTGCCGCGCGGGATGTACGAGAAGGAACTGCTGCGCCTGCAGACCGAGTTGGTGAAGCTGCAGGAGTGGGTGCGGGCGGAGGGTGCCCGCCTGGTCGTGGTCTTCGAGGGACGGGACGCGGCGGGCAAGGGCGGAACCATCAAGCGCGTCGCCGAGCACCTGAACCCGCGGGTGGCGCGGATCGCGGCGCTGCCGAAGCCGACAGAGCGCGAGCGCACCCAGTGGTATCTCCAGCGGTACGTCGAGCACCTGCCGGCCGCCGGGGAGATCGTCCTGTTCGACCGCAGCTGGTACAACCGGCCCGGGGTCGAGCACGTGATGGGCTTCTGTACGAAGGAGGAGTACCAGCTGTTCCTGCGGCAGTGCCCGATCTTCGAGCGGATGCTGGCGGAGGACGGGATCCTGCTGCGCAAGTACTGGTTCTCGGTGAGCGACACCGAGCAGCAGGAACGCTTCCGGCGTCGCCTGGAGGATCCGGTGCGGCGCTGGAAGCTGTCGCCGATGGACCTGGAGTCGATCACCCGCTGGGAGGCGTACTCCCGGGCCAAGAGATGCTGGTGCACACGGACATCCGTGAGGCGCCCTGGTACGTCGTGGAGAGCGACGACAAACGCCGGGCCCCGGCTGAACATGATCGCCCACCTGCTCGGCTCGCTCCCCCATCACGACGTGCCCCCGCCGGTTGTGGAACTGCCGCCGCGGCCGCCGTCGACCGGCTACGAACGGCCGCCGCGTGATCTGCAGACCTACGTCCCCGATCACGCGGCGAGCCTGTGAGCCGGTCACGGCCTTCACGCCTTGTGTGGTACGACGGCGACGGGGCAGGCGGCGTGGTGCAGCACCGCGTGGGCGACGCGGCCGAGCTGGAGGCCGTAGTGGTCCTCCCGCCGCCGGGCCCCGACTACGAGCAGGTCGGCGTCGGTCGAGGCGTCGAGCAGAACCTGGCGGGCGTGGCCCTCGACGGTACGGCGGTGCACCTCGACGTCGGCCGGTATCTCCCGCAGGGCCGCTTGCAGCACCTCCGCAGCCCGCTCCTCGTGCAGCCGGGCCGGTTCTCCGACCAGGAGGGGGGCGTCGGTCGTCTCGTGCGCGGGGCAGCGCCAGGCCTGCACGGCCTCGAGCGGCACGCCTCGGCGCTGTGCCTCCTCGGCGGCGAAGCGCACCGCCGCCGCATCCGTCGGCTCCTCGCCGACGCCCAGGACGACGCGGCCGTGCCTGCCGGGTACGGTCTTGTTGTCGTGGCTTCCGCGCAGCACGATCACGGGGCATTGCGCGTGGCCGGCCACCGTCACGCTGACGGAGCCGAGCAGCGCCTCAGCCAGGGTGCTCCGGCCCCGTGAGCCCAGGACCATGGCAGCGGCGGTCCGGCTTTCCCGTACCAGCGCGTACTCGGGCTCCTCGGGCAGCACGTCGGTGGTGACCTTCACGTCGGCCTGGCGGCTGTGCGCCCGGCGCGCGGCGGCCTCGACGATGTCGTCGGCCATCACCTGCTCCGAAGGCTTGCCCAGATCCTCCGCGAGCGAGTTCCCTTCATACCGCTCCCAGAGCGAGGCGTACACCACCCGCAGCGGCAGCCCTCGCAGGGCGGCCTCGTCGGCCGCCCAGTCGACGGCGCGCAGGCTCGGCGTCGAGCCGTCCACGCCCACGACCAGGGGGAGTTCCATCCTCCTCACCTTCCTGCGCTCAGGTCGAAGACGATCCGGGCCTTGATCTCGCCGCGCAGTACGGCGTCGATGGACTCGTTCACGGACGCGAGCGGGCGGGTCTCGTAGATGACCTTCGTGCGGCCGGCCGCGTGGAGTTGGAAGACCTCGGCGAGGTCTTGCCGGGTGCCCACGATCGAACCGATGACGGACGTGCCGTTCAGGACGGTGTCGAAGATCGGGACCTGGAGCGTGCCGTGCGCGGGCAGGGCCACCATGACGAGCTTTCCGCCGCGCCGCAGACCGGAGTTGACCGCCTCGAACGCGGCCGGGTTCACCGCGAGCGCGATCGCCGCGTGAGCGCCACCGTGCTTCTTCAGCTCCTTGCCGACGTCCTGCTTGCGGGCGTCGATGACGAGATCGGCGCCGAGCTTGCCGGCGAGCTCGAGCTTGTCGTCGGTGACGTCGATGGCCGCGACGGTGGCCCCGGCGATCTTGGCGTACTGCAGGGCGAGGTGTCCGAGGCCGCCGACGCCGGAGATCGCGACGAGCTGGGCGGGCCGGACGTCGGCGAGCTTCAGGGCCTTGTACGTCGTGACGCCCGCGCAGGTCAGCGGGGCGGCATCGAATGCGCTGACGCCCTCGGGCACCGGCTGGGCGAAGTCGGCCCATGCCAGCATCTTCTCGGCATAACCGCCGTCGCAGCCGTATCCGGTGTTGATCTGCTGCTCGCACAGCGTCTCCCAGCCGGACAGGCAGTGCTCGCACCGCCCACATGCCTTGCCGAGCCACGGCACCGCGACCCGCTGGCCCACTCTGAGGTGGGTGACGCCGTCGCCGAGCTTCTCGACGACGCCGACGCCCTCGTGGCCGGGCACGAAGGGTGGCGTGGGCTTGACGGGCCAGTCGCCGTGGGCGGCGTGGATGTCGGTGTGGCACAGCCCGGAGGCCTCGACGCGGATGCGTGCCTGGCCGGGGCCGGGCTCGGGGGCGGGGCGTTCCTCGATGACGAGGGGCTCGCCGAAGGCTCGTACGACCGCTGCCTTCATGATCTGTTCTCTCCTCTGGAGGGGCGCGTCAGTCGTGGGCGACGACGGCGACGGGGGCGGTGGAGTGATGCAGGACGGCATGGGTGACGGTGCCTATGTGGGCGCCGACGGAGGACCGGCGGACGCGGCGGCCGACGACGACGAGGGACGCCTTGTGGGAGGCCTCGATCAGGAGGAGCGAGGGGCTGCCGTAGTGCGACTGCTCGACGACCTCGACGTCGGGGTACTTCTGCCGCCAGGGGCGCAGCACCTCGCTCAGGATTACGGCGTCGCCCTTCGCCATTTCCCGCTCGACCGCGGGCTCCAGAGCCATGCCATAGGCGTAGTAGGGCGGCGGGTTCCAGGCGTGCACGACCCGCAGCGGCGCCGAGCGGCGCGCGGCGGCCTCGAAGGCGAACTCGATCAGCGCCTCATCGGGGTCGGCGACGTCGAGCCCGAGGACGACGGGGCGGAACGCTGTTGCCGCGGAGGGGATACCCGCCTCGTCCATCTGGTGCTCGTCCGCGGCCTGTTCGCCGGCGCGGACCAGGACGACGGGTCGCTCCGTATGCGCCACGACCGCGAGCCCGACCGAGCCGACCAGGAAGCCGCCGATCCCGCCCAGGCCACGTGAGCCGAGGACGAGCATGTCGGCGTCCTTGGACGCGTTGACCAGGGCTTCGGCGGGTTGTCCGGTGAGCTGCTCGGTGGTCACCTCGACGCCGGGGTGACGCAGTCGCAGACCGTCGGTGGACTCTCGGGGGATCCTCTCGGTCCAGTGCTGGTGCGTCTCGGCACCGAGGAGCGGGGCCTGGGCCATGGGCTCCGGTACCGGCTCCCAGACCTGGACGAGCTTCACCGGCAGTCCGCGCAGCGTCGCCTCGCGAGCCGCCCATTCCGCGGCGGCGCGGCTCTCGGGAGAGCCGTCGAGGCCTACGGTGATGGTGCGGGGCATGTTCTCCACCTCCTGAATCAGGGCCCCGAGGGGACCCGATTCCAGCGTCGTGTTCAGGGGTTCTTCAGGGCAGGGGCCGGTGGTCCCTCAGTGGGGACCATGGGCCCGCATGTGCCGGCGGGACGGGCCCGGGGCGGGGTCCGTCCCGCCGCGCTGGGGTCAGCGCAGCCAGGTGTGGTCGCGGACGATCGGCAGCTGCGCCCACTGCCGGCTCAGGCCCCAGGTGGCGCCCGCGCCCGCTGCCGCCACCGCGATCAGGGCGACCGCGTAGATCACGTGGTAGTCGGCGAACGGGTTCGTCGACATGCTCGGCGTTCCGTTGGACAGGTGCTTGGCCGGCGGCCACTCGGCGAGCCACATCAGTGCCATCATCGCCGTGCCCGCCACCGCAGCCAGCCGCAGCGCCACGCCGGTCATGACGGCCACGCCGATACCCAGCAGGCCCAGCATGAACAGCCAGTCCGCCCACGTGTCGCCGGCCCAGGAGTGGAACGTCGACTCCATCGGTCCGGCGGCAACGGAGCTGAGGAAGCCCTTCGTCGGCGACCCGCCGTCGATCCAGCCCTTGCCGGAGGCGGTCGCGTAGCCCAGGCCGAAGGTCTTGTCGAGGAACGCCCAGAGGAAGACGAACCCGGTCAGGATGCGCAGGGACGCGAGGGCGTAGGCCTGCGCGGCGGTGTGGGTGCCGAGACGTACCGACACAGCGGACTCGGAGCCGGTCCGGTGCCAACGAAAGGCGGCCGACAGGTGGAATCCCGGGCTCCGGTGAGGGTGCTCGTGCACGGCCATGATGGTGATCCCTTCGGGGATGTATGAATCGTCGTCTCCTTGACGTCTCTCACTCTCGCCCGATGCCCAACGTCACGCCGGATGCCGAAGGTCTCCATCCGATGGGCTGAACGTCCCTGTGTACGAGGCCCGTTGGATTGGAGGACGCTCAACGGGCAAGTGGAACGCCAGGGGGGTGTCGCGGATGATCGCGCGGCCGTGGATGCTGGGCCCACGCAGAGAGGGTCGGCAGATGGCTCAGGGTGCGGGCAGACGGTTTGCGTGTGGCTTCGGCTGGTGCCCGGCCTCGTCTCCCTGATCGGTTACCGGCGTTCGTGGCTGAGGGGCGACCTTCTGGCCGGCGTGACGGTGGCGGCGTACCTCGTGCCGCAGGTGATGGCGTACGCGGGTGTGGCGGGGCTGCCACCGGTCGCCGGGCTGTGGGCGATCCTGCCCGCCCTCGCGATGTACGCCTTGTTCGGGTCCTCCCGGCTGTTGTCAGTGGGACCCGAATCGACGACCGCTCTGATGACCGCCACCGTGGTGGGCCCACTCGCCGACGGAGACGCCGGGCGCTACGCCTCGCTGGCCGCCGCCCTCGCGATCACGGTCGGTCTGCTGTGCCTGGTCGCGCGGGTGGTGCGGCTGGGCTTCCTCGCAGACCTGCTCTCCCGCCCGGTCCTGATTGGCTATCTGGCGGGAGTGGCCTTGATCATGATGGCGGACCAGGTGCCCAGGCTCACCGGTGTGCGGACGACCGGGTCGGAGTTCTTCCCCCAACTATGGCACTTCGCCCGGCACCTGTCGGACGTCGATGCGCACACGGTCGTCTTTTCCGTCGTCGCGCTGGTGTTCCTGTTCACGGTGAAGCGGTACATGCCAGCCCTGCCGGGACCGTTGCTCGCGGTGGTCCTCGGTACGGTGGCCGTCACCGTCTTCGACCTCGACCCGTCAAGGTGATCGGCGAGGTCCCGTCGGGGCTGCCGTCCCTCGCGCTGCCGGACATGGGCGAGATGCCGCACCTGGTGCTGCCCGCGCTGGGCGTCCTGATCGTCGCCTACACCGACTTCATCCTCACCGCGCGCGCCTTCACCAGGCGCACCGATGGCGAGCCCGGCTTGGACGCCAACCAGGAATTCCTGGCGCTCGGCGCGGCCAACCTCGGCGCGGGCGCCCTGCACGGCTTTCCGGTCAGCAGCAGTGCCAGCCGCACCGCGCCCGCATCCTCGACGGGCGCCCGCAGCCAGGGCTACTCGCTCGTGGCCGGAGCGGCGGTCCTCGCCGTCCTGCTGTTCCTGAGCCCCTTGCTGAGCCGGACGCCCTCGGCGGTGCTGGGCGCGCTCGTCGCCTACGCCGCCGTCCGCATGATCGACCCGGCCGGTTTCCGCCGACTGGCTTCCTTCCGCTGCCGCGAACTCCTGCTCGCCGTCGGCTGCCTGGCCGGCGTACTCGCTCTGGACATCCTGTACGGCGTGATCGTGGCGGTCGGCCTGTCAGTGGCCGAACTGCTCACCCGGGTGGCACGCCCGCACGACGCGGTCGAAGGGCTGGTGCCCGGATTGGCCGGCATGCACGACATCGACGACTACGCGCAGGCACGCGCGATCCCGGGCCTGCTCGTCTACCGCTACGACTCTCCCCTGTTCTTCGCCAACGCGGAGAACTTCCGGTGCCGGGCTCTGGCCCCATCGACGAACAGACCGACCCGGTCCGCTGGTTCGTCCTGAACACCGAGGCGAACGTCGAGGTCGACATCACGGCTCTCGACGCGGTGGACGAGCTGCGCCGCGAACTCGCCCACCGCGGCATCGTGCTCGCACTCGCCCGGGTCAAACAAGATCTCCGGGACGACCTGAAGGCGTACGGCCTGGCGGACTCCGTGGGCACGAACCTCATCTTCCCCACTCTGCCCACCGCGGTAGCCGCCTACCGCGAGTGGTGCGGCGAGCGGTAGGGACAGGAGGCATGACGCGGCGCGGGGCCGCCCCGTTGTCACCCGGCCCTGAGGTCCGGCCGGATCAGTGTGCCCGACGTGCCGTGGACGATCTCGTAGGCCCCGTCCAGGGCGCCGATCGCGGCCAGACCGCCGGTGTGCTCGACGAAGCGGGCAGCCGCCTCGGCCTTGGGGCCCATCGAGCCGGCCGGGAAACCTCCGTGCCGCAGGTCCTGGGGGGTGGCGTCGAGCAGCGGGTGCTGGTCCGGGGTGCCGTAGCCCTCGTAGACGTAGGGGACGTCGGTGAGGATGAGCAGGAAGTCCGCCTTGAGGTCCTCTGCGAGCAGGGCTGCGGTGAGGTCCTTGTCGATGACCGCCTCCACGCCGGTCAGTGCGCCGGTATCGCGGTTGGCGGTGACGGGGACCCCGCCCCCGCCGGCGCAGATCACCATGGTCCCGCTGTTCAGCAGTTCGTGGATGGTTTCGGTCTCCAGGATGCGTTCGGGTGCGGGTGAGGCGACGACGCGTCGCCAGCCGGTGGTGTCCCGGGCGATGCGCCAGCCCCGCTTGCGGGCCAGCTTCTCGGCCGTCTGGCGGGAGTACACCTGGCCGACGAACTTCGTGGGCCGTTCGAAGGCCGGATCGTCGGCCCGCACGAGGGTGTGCGTGACGAGGGCAGCGATCCGATGCCCGGGCAGAGCGTCGTGCATGGCACGGGTGAGCAAGGAGCCGATCATGCCCTCGGTCTGGGCACCGAGCAGGTCCAACGGGTAGGGGGCGCTGAGCGCGGGGTCGGCCTCACTCTCCATGGCGAGCAGGCCGATCTGCGGCCCGTTGCCGTGGGTGATGACCAGCTCGTGTTCGTGGGCGAGGGCGGCGAGGGCAGTGGCGACCTGGTCGATGTTGGCCTGCTGGACGGCGGCATCGGGGCGTTCGCCGCGGCGCAGCAGGGCGTTGCCGCCGAGGGCGACGACGATGCGCATGATTCAGTCCTCCAGGGTGGCGACGAGCACGGCCTTGATGGTGTGCAGCCGGTTCTCCGCCTGGTCGAACACGATCGAGGCGGACGAGGAGAAGACCTCGTCGGTGACTTCGAGGCCGTTCAGGCCGTAGGCCTCGAACAGCTCCTGGCCGAGCCGGGTGCGGTGGTCGTGGAGGGAGGGCAGGCAGTGCATGAACTTCACGTCCGGGTTGTCGGTGAGGGCGAGCGTCTTGTCGTTGACCTGGTACGGCAGCAGCAGCTCGATCCGCTCGCGCCAGGTGTCGGCAGGCTCGCCCATGGAGACCCAGACGTCCGTGTGCAGGAAGTCGGCACCCCGTACGGCGGTCTCGACATCCTCGGTGAGGGTGATGCACCCACCGCTGCGGCCGGCCACTTCACGGCATGTGGCGACCAGAGCGGATTCCGGCCACAGAGCCTTGGGCGCGGCGATGCGCACGTCCATGCCGAGCAGCGCGCCCATCGAGAGCAGGGAGTTGCCCATGTTGTTGCGGGCGTCGCCCAGGTAGCAGTAGCTGACGTCCGTGAGCGGCTTGGCGCTGTGCTCCCGCATGGTGAGCATGTCGCACAGGCTCTGGGTGGGGTGGGCGGTGTCGGTCAGCCCGTTGTAGACGGGAACGCCGGCGTGGGCGGCGAGTTCGGTGACGATCGACTGGGCGGAGCCCCGGTACTCGATACCGTCGAACATGCGGCCGAGGACGCGGGCGGTGTCGGCGATGGACTCCTTGTGGCCGACGTGGGTGTCGCCGGGGCCGAGGTAGGTGGTGCGGGCGCCTTGGTCGGCAGCTGCCACTTCGAAGGCGCAGCGGGTGCGGGTGGAGGTCTTCTCGAAGATCAGGGCGACGTGCTTGCCGGTCAGCTGTGGCTGTTCGGTGCCGGCGCGCTTGGCCGTCTTGAGGTCGTGGGCGAGATCGAGGAGGTGGTGGATCTCGCGGGCGGTGAAGTCGAGTTCGCTCAGGTAGGAGCGGCCTCGCAGGTCGACGGTCATGGTGGTGTCCTTACCGGGTCAGGCGACCGGGTCGCGTTCGATGGGGCAGCTCATGCAACGGGGTCCGCCGCGACCGCGGCCGAGTTCGGCGCCGGCGATGGTGACGATCTCGATGCCCTGCTTGCGCAGGTAGGTGTTGGTGGTGACGTTGCGCTCGTAGCCGACGACCACGCCGGGTGCGAGGGCCAGGAAGTTGCTGCCGTCGTCCCACTGCTCGCGCTCGGCGTTGCGGATGTCCTGCGGCGCGGACAGCATGCGGACCTTGTCCAGGCCGAGGGCCTCGGCGAGCGCGGTCGCGAGATCGGAGTTCGCGGTGACGTCGAAACCGGTCTCGCGGCTGTCACTGGGCCGCAGCGTCCACGAGCGCAGGGAGTCCGCAAGACCGGGGTAGATGACGAACGCATCACGGTCGACCATGGTCAGCACGGTGTCCAGGTGCATGTACGCACGCGCTGAGGGCAGTTGGACGGCGATCAGCTTGCTGGCTGTACCGGCCGCGAAGAGCCGCGCGGCCAGGTTCTCCGCGGCCTGGGCAGTGGTGCGCTCGCCCATGCCGACCATGACGGCGCCGTTGCCCAGGACGTGGACGTCCCCGCTTTCGAGGGTGCCGACGGGCCCGTCGAGCAGGGGTGCGGGCGCGACGTCGGCGAACATCGGGTGGAACCGGTAGATGGCCTGCGCGTGCAGGCTCTCGCGTCGCCGCGCGGGCTTGGCCATCGGGTTGACCGACACCTGGTCGTACACCCAGCAGGAGTTGTCGCGGGGGAAGAGGTGGTTGGGCAGCGGGGCGAGGGCGAAGTCGTCGGCGCCGAGCGCGTTCCACACAAGGCTGTGCGGAGTGGCGAGCGGCAGATCGCTCTTGAGGAGGCCGCCGATCAGGTAGCCGGCGAGGGTCTCCCCGTCGAGGTCGGCGCACAGTTCGCGCACCGGATCGATGAGGGCCGGCCCCACAGTGCCGGGAGTGACGACCCGGTCCAGGAGCCAGTCACGGGCCTCGGCGACGTCGAGGGTCTGCGCCAGCAGGTCGGCGAAATAGTGGACGCGGGCGCCGTGGTCGCGCAGGACCTGGGCGAAGGCGTCGTGCTCCTCGCGGGCGCGCTTGGCCCACAGGATGTCGTCGAAGAGCAGTGCGTCGACGTTGCCCGGCGTGAGGCGGGAGAGTTCGAGGCCGGGGCGGTGCAGGATCACCTGGTGCAGCGGGCCGACCTCGGAGTCGACGTGGAAAGTGTTCATCGCAGAGGTTCCTCTGTGCTCGGGCGGTCAGTCGTGGTGGCGGAGGTCGTTCGCCTCGGGGGCCCGCCGATGCGGTTGGTACGGAGCCCGTGGGAGAGCCACTGGGCCGACTGGGGCGTTTCAGGTGCCCGCTCCTGCTGGGCCGGGATCGCCGCGGTGTTCGGCGCCGTGGCCTCGCCGAAGGTGTCCTGACCCCGCTTCAGCCAGACGTAGACGGGGACGCCGAGCAGCAGGACGAACAGGCCGTAGTAGACGGTCTGGTAGCCGCTGCCCTGGATCGACCAGTACGAGAAGGCGAGGGCGAGCCCGGCGACGGTGACGTCACGGGCGAGCCTGCGAGGGCTGAGGCTGTCCCGGCCGCGTACCAGCAGCCAGTACAGCTGGGCGGCGGCGGAGAACAGGTAGGGGATCACGGCGGTCAGCACGCTCAGCAGCACGATCTTGGTGAAGACGTCGTCGAAGCGCGTGTAGCTGAACACGGTGATCAGCGAGGCCAGCACAGTCGAGGCGACGATGCCGAAGGCCGGCACGCCGCCCTCGCCACGCAGCCGGGCGAAGGCCTGCGGGAACAGCCCGTCGCGGGCGGCCGCGTACGGCATCTCGGCGCACAGCATGGTCCAGCCGTTGAGGGCACCGATGCCGGAGATGATCGCGGCGACGGCGACGATGTCGCCGGCCCAACTGCCGCCGAAGATGTTGTTCGCCGCGTCGGTGAAGGGCGCGGTGGATCCGCCCAGCTTGCCGTGGGAGACGGTGCCGAAGACGGCGAGGATGCCCAGGATGTAGATGACGGCACAGATGAGCGTGCCGTAGACGGTGGCGCGGGGCACGTTGCGCTCCGGCTCGCGAACCCGGCCGGCGACAACAGAGGCAGCTTCCAGACCCAGGTAGCTGAACAGGGCGATGGCGCCCGCGGCCGAGATCGCTCCCAGCGCCGACTGGCCGCTCGCGTTGAACGGGCCGAAGTTGTGGGCGTCGATGAACAGCAGCCCGACGGTGGCCATGAAGACCAGGGGCACGAACTTCAGCACGGTCGTGATCACCTGGAACGCGCCCATGTTGCGCACGCCGGTGAGGTTGATCGCGGCGGGAATCCACAGTCCGACCAGCGCGAGCAGCACCGAGACCCACTTGTCGTGCCCGGTGTTCACGAACACCTCGACGTAGCCGACCCAGGCCACGACGATGGCCGCGTTGCCGGCCCAGGCCGTGATCCAGTACGACCACGCGTTGAGGAACCCGGCGAACTCGCCGAAGGCCTCGCGGGCGTAGACGTACGGGCCGCCGCTGGCCGGAACCCGCTTCGACAGGGCGCCGAAGGTCGTCGCCAGCGCGAGCGCGCCGAGGGTCACGGCGACGAACGCGACAAGGGAGATCGGCCCGTACGGGGCGAGGGCGGAAGGCAGCGCGAAGACTCCGGTGCCGATGATGCTGCCAATCACGAGCGCGGAGGCGGCGGGAAGGCCGAGCGCCGTCGTGGGCGCTTTCCCCTTTCCGCCTCCTGTGGTTCTGGGCATGGCTGAGTCTCCTTGTGCAGAACGTTGAGGATCAGTCGATCCGCGACTGATCCTTCTGCCCCTCAGCCGGGCACAGTCAGCGGCCACACGGCCCACAGACGACCCCAATGGTCCCGCTGCCGTGGGCCTGGACAGCCCAACTCGTCCGCTTCCCGGTGCTCCTGGTCGCCAGGACATGGGCCGTTCGGTCCACGGCATGGTCCGCCCAGCCCCATCGTCAGCACCGTGCTCGGCTCGACAATCGAGGGCAGGAGCTGCGGCCGGGCTCGCGACACGGTGTCGACCGGCCGGCGGTACCACGTCCTTACGGCTCGTTCGAGATGGGGTGGTTCTCCCGCACGCCCCAGGAGCCGCGAGGGCTTCCGCGCGGGTCTCGTGCTGGGGAGGCACGATCCTCGCGCCACGGCCGCCGCCCTCGCCGACACGGGGGCGGCGGCCGTCTTCCCCAGCGATCCTCCTCGGGGCCGGATGGCCCTGCTCCGGACCTGATGGCCCCTCGCCCGGTCCGGGTCGGCGCCACACGCTGGAGGTATCAGTTCGTACACCGCGACCGGGAGGCCGGCCATGAACACCCCGAGCATGCTGCGCGCGCTGCCCACCCAGCACCGGCAACGGCTCATGCGTCTCGCCCGGGAGGTGACCTTCCCGCAGGGGACGCGCATCTTCAACGAAGGTGCACGCGCGGATCGGTTCTGGATCATCCGCACCGGCTCCATCGAGCTCGACACCCACGTACCCGGTCGGCGCCGCGCCATCATCGAGACCCTCGGCCACAACGAACTCGTCGGCCTGTCCTGGCTGTTCGCGCCGCACGTGTGGCATCTGGGCGCCACGGCGGCGACACCGGTACGGGCGTACGAGTTCGACGCCACGGCCGTGCGCTCCCTCTGCCAGGACGACCCGGCACTCGGCCAGGCCGTAACCCAGTGGGTCGGCGACGTACTAGCCCACCGCCTCCGTACCACCAGGACCAGGCTGCTGGACCTCTACGCCCCCTACGGCGCCGGAAGCGCCGTGTGAGCGGGCCGACCCGACGAAGGAGTCACCGTGCACAGCACCCCGCACATCGTCAGCGACGTCATGTCCCACACGGTCGCCGCCGTCGGCCGACGGGCCGCCTTCAAGGAGATCGTGCAGCTCATGCAGGACTGGAAGGTCAGCGCCCTGCCCGTCCTCGAGGGAGAGGGCCGCGTGGTCGGCGTCGTCTCCGAGGCCGACCTGCTGCCCAAGGAGGAGTTCCGCGACAGCGACCCCGACCGGGCCACCCAGCTACGCCGTCTCGATGACCTCGCCAAGGCCGGCGGCCTCACCGCCGAGGACCTCATGACCTCCCCCGCCCTCACCGTCCACGCGAACGCGACACTCGCCCAGGCCGCACGGACCATGGCACACGCCAAGGTCAAGCGCCTGCCCGTCGTCGACGACGTGGGCATGCTGCAGGGCATCGTCAGCCGCGCGGACCTGCTGAAGGTCTTCCTGCGGACCGATGAGGAGATCACCGACGAGGTCCGGCAAGAGGTCGTGGCGTACCTCTTCCCTGCGCCGGTGTCAGCCGTGCGGGTGGAAGTGCAAAACGGCGTCGTAAAGCTCATCGGCCACGCCCGGGACACATCCCTGGTCCCGGTGGCCGCGCGCCTGGTCCGCGCCGTCGAGGGCGTGGTCGACGTGGAGTTCGAGCTGACGCGCTCGGAAAGCCCTACGGAGTCGACCGCCGCTCCCGCGAACGGCGGCGAAAACCTGTCTCCCGCCTGACCGGCAATTCCTCACAGAACAGCAGGATCCGCGTCGGGCCGCACTAACCCGCTACCACGGGCGCCGACCATGTCAGCGTGGTGCCGCCGCCCGTTGGGCTGGTCCACTCCAGCTTTCCGCCCAGTTGCTCCGCTCGCTCAGCCATGTTGCGCAGGCCGCTGCGGCGACCGTCGGGCGGAATACCCACACCATTGTCGGTGACCGTCAGCCGCACCTCCCGCCCGTCGGTCACGAGCCCGACCTCGGCGCGGTCGGCGTGCGCGTGGCGGGCGACGTTCGTCAGGGACTCCGACAGGACGGCCACCGCATGGTCGGCGATCTCCTTCGGCACCTCGGTGTCCAGCAGGCCCTCCATGCGCACGCTCGGTGCGAAGCCCAGCACCGGTGCGGCCTCGCCGACCGCCCGCACTACACGCGCCCGCAGGCCGACGCCGGCGGCACCGTCGCGCGACCGCAGACCGAAGATCGCCGACCTGATGATCTTGATGGTCTCGTCCAGGTCGTCCACCGCCCGCAGCACGCGCTCGGATGCCTCCGCGTGCTCGATGAAGCGGCCCGCGCTCTGCAGGGTCATACCGGTCGCGAACAGCCGCTGGATGGCCAGGTCGTGCAGGTCCCTGGCAATGCGGTCGCGGTCCTGGAGCACCGCGATCTGCTCAGCGTCCTTACGGCGCTCCGCCAGCTCCATGGCGACCGCGGCCTGGGCTGCGAAGCCCTGCAACGTCTCGGTCTCCTTCTCCGAGAACACGGTCTGGCCCGCCGCACGGACCAGCAGCACGACGCCTCGTACACCGTCACCGGAGCCGATCGGAACGGCCACGGCCGGACCGAGCCCGGTGAAGCGCGACGCGGCGGCCGAGACGTCCCCGCGGTCCTCGGACGGAAAGACCCCTGTCTCGCTGCGGGACACATCCGGGTCGGTGGCCGGCGAGGCGCTGGAGAAGGCCTGTCCTATCAGGTTGTCGTCCGTAGGCAGCACAAGCCCGCGGTGCGCCTCGGCCTCGTGTCCTAGGGCGAGCTCCACGGTGAGCGCGTCGGTGCCCTCCATGGGTACCGCGACCACCGCCAGCGCCGCAGAGGTGATCTCCCTTGCGCGTTCGGCGATCAGCCCGAGGACCTCGCCACGGTCACTGCCGGACAAGAGGCTGTGGGTGATCTCCGCGCTCGCGCGCAGCCAGCGTTCACGCAGCCGGGACTCCTCGTACAGGCGGGCGTTGTCGATGGCCACACCGGCCGCCACGGCCAGCGTCGACAGGACCGACTCGTCCTCTTCGTCGAACTGTGCCCCACCGCGCTTTTCTGTCAGATAGAGGTTTCCGAAGACCTGGTCGCGCACCCGGATCGGGACCCCGAGGAAGGTGTTCATCGGCGGGTGGTGAGGCGGGAAGCCGTACGAAGCGGAATGCTCGGAGAGCTTGGGCAGGCGCAGGGGCTCGGGGTGCCGAATCAACTCTCCGAGGATGCCGTGGCCCTCCGGATAGGGGCCGATCTGCGCGATCTGCTCCTCACCGACGCCGACCGTGAGGAACTCGGACAGCGTCTTGCCGTCGGGGCCGATCACGCCCAGGGCCGCGTACTCGGCATCCACCAGGACCGCCGCAGCCTCCACAATGCTGCGCAGCGCCTGCTCAAGGTCCAGCTCCCGGCCGACCGAGAGCACCGCTTCCAGCAGGCTGTGCACCCGGTCGCGGGTGCCGCGGGCGGCGTCCAGCCGGGCCTGGAGCTCTTCCAACAGCTCGTCCAGCCGCAGCTGGGGCATTCGTACGCGGGCGCCCTCGAAGCCTCCCACCAGTGATTCCTCCAAGCCCTCAGCCCACGAACGGCTGACCGTTCTTGTCCGGGCCACGCTATCGGCCCACGACAGGAAACGGTACGAGATCAGACTCCCTGGCCAGGGACAGAAGGACGCCAAAGAAGAGGACGGGACCAGCTGAATGCTTGGCAGGCTGGGCGTCGAACCGCAGAGCCCAACGACACCACGTCACCGGAACCGGCAGGTCGACACGTCAAGCCGGAGGCCTCAGGCCCCGGGGTCTCAGTGCCCTTCCTGCCGCTGCCGGTCCTGGACCTGGGTGGCGATGACCGCGGCCTGGATACGGCGCTCTACGCCGAGCTTGGCCAGCAGACGGGAGATGTGGTTCTTCACCGTCTTCTCGGCCAGGTACAGCCGTTGGCCGATCTGGCGGTTGGTCAGACCCTCACCGATCAGAGCCAGGATCTCCCGCTCCCGCTCGGTCAGGCCTTGCAATCCGTCCGGCTGCTCCTCCTCCTGCTGGCCACCGCGCAGCCGGGCCATCAGCTTGGTGGTGGCACTGGCATCGAGCAGGGACTGGCCGCCTGCCACGGTGCGAACAGCGGACACCAGGTCCGAGCCCTGGATCTGCTTCAGGACGTACCCGGAGGCACCCGCCATGATCGAGTCCAGCAGAGCCTCCTCGTCGTCGAAGGAGGTCAGCATCAGGCAAGCGAGTTCGGGCATGCGTGAGCGGAGTTCCCGGCACACGGTCACGCCGTCGCCGTCGGGCAGACGGACGTCCAGCACCGCCACCTGCGGGCGCAACGCGGGAACCCGCACCAGCGCCTGCTCCACCGTGCCGGCCTCGCCGATCACCTCGATGTCCGGCTCGTCGTTCAGCAGGTCGCGTACCCCGCGCCGTACCACCTCGTGGTCGTCCAGCAGAAAGACCCGGATCGGGTTGCCGGGGCCGGGCTGCTCGCTGTCCGCCATCAAACCGCTCCCTGGTTCCGCGTTCCGTGCCGACGTCCGCTCGTGGACATGATCGGCCCTCCGTACCGAGATCCTGTCTCGTATCCGGGCCGAAGGGCCAGGGCCGGTCGGCCCTGTTGTCCGCCCAGAGTGTCCCGCGGCCATGACCTACCGCTGCCGCCGGGGCGCGAAAGGGCCTGCCGCGCCCTCTCAGCGGACAGGCGGCACGGCCTTGGCGCTCGGCGGAAGCCGAACAGGGCGCCACACTGCCCCAACCCGAATCGCGCCACCCCACAGGGTGAAGGTCCTATGGCCCCACTGCAGGGGTCTGAGAGCCCTGGGCCAGGACCGGTGCTCACTGAAGTCTGGAGCCGCTGCGAAACGATCAGAAGGAGTGGAGCACATGACTGCCAAGGACACCGGCACCCAGGTCACCAGCACCGTCGACGTAGAGGTGCGCATGGAAGGCGATGTGGACGAGGATGCCGTCGCATACCTCCGGGAGAAGGTCGACGCGGTCCTCGGCCGGCCCGGGGTTCCCGCCGTGAGCGGTGCGGTAAGGGTCGCCCGGGCGGTGGCGCACCACGCCGAGCGGCCCTGGTCCGCCGGTGCCGAGCTCGTCGTGGGGAACACCCTCGTGGTGGTGCATGCCCAGGAGGCCACGGCACACGAACTGGCGGACCGGCTGCAGGACCGGCTGCGCGGCCAGATGAACCGTGCCCTGCACCGCAAGGAGGAGGCCCGCAGGTCGGCCACTCCTCCTCCGTGGCGCGGCGGCCGTGCCGACAGCGGCCGGGATCAGAGCCCTTCCTGATCCTCCGCTGCGAGGCGGTCACTCGCCTTCGCCTGCCGGTGATTCCTGCACGTTGCCGAGGGAACTGCTCGCCCGGGTCGCCCGGCCTGTCCGGACCAGTGCCGGTCAGCCCCCGGAAGGGACCATCGGCACCTGGGAGTGGGGATCAGGCAGGACGAGAGTGAAGGCGTGAGCGGCACCGATCCCCCGCGGTGCCGCTCACGACCGCACACCGTCGGCCACCGCCGACGGCTCTCGTCAACGGAGGCGCTCCCAATGACCCGTCATGAGGCCGGAACCCGGGCAACAGCAGCTGCCGACGCGCCGTCCGACATCGCCATCGCCGTAGACCGGCTGGTCACGAACGGTCTCAAGGCGCTCACCGACTACGACTCCCTCACCCAGGAGCAGGTCGACCACATCGTCAAGAAGGCCTCGGTCGCCGCCCTGGACCAGCACACGGCGCTGGCCCGACTCGCCGTGGAGGAGACCGGACGCGGGGTCTTCGAGGACAAGGCGGCCAAGAACATGTTCGCGTGCGAGCACGTCACACACAGCATGGGCCCGATGAAGACCGTCGGCGTCATCGCCCGCGACGACGTCGAGGACATGATCGAGGTCGCCGAGCCGGTCGGTGTGGTATGCGCGATCACGCCGGTCACCAACCCGACCTCCACCACCATCTTCAAGGCACTGATGGCTTTGAAGACGCGCAACCCGATCGTGTTCGCCTTCCACCCCTCCGCCCAGCGGTGCAGCGCGGAGGCGGCCCGGATCGTGCGGGACGCGGCCGCCGCCGCCGGTGCTCCGGAGCACTGCGTGCAGTGGATCGAAACCCCGTCGGTGGAGGCGACCGGCATCCTGATGCGACACCCCGGCGTCTCGCTGATCCTCGCCACCGGCGGTAACGCCATGGTCAGGGCCGCGTATTCGGCCGGCAAGCCCGCCCTGGGGGTGGGTGCGGGCAACGTTCCCGCGTACGTGCACAAGAGCGCGAAGCTGCGCCGGGCCGTCAACGACCTGGTGCTGTCGAAGTCCTTCGACAACGGCATGATCTGCGCCTCGGAGCAGGCCGTCATCCTCGACGACGAGATCTACGATGCAGCACTCGCCGAATTCCGCGTGCTGCACACCCACCTGGCAACCGCCGAGGAAAAGAGGAAGCTGGAAGCTTTCCTGTTCCCCGTCGGTGCAGCGGGGGCGGGCCGCGAGCCGAAGGTGAACTCCGCGGCCGTCGGTCGGAGTCCGGCATGGATCGCGGAACAGGCCGGCTTCACCATCCCCGACGACACCTCACTGATACTGGTCAGGGCCGACCGGGTCGGTCCCGACGAGCCGCTGACCCGAGAGAAGCTCTGCCCGGTGCTCGCCGTGCTGCGCGCCGGCTCCGAGCAACAGGGCTTCGACCTCGCCGCAGACATGGTCGCCTTCCACGGCCAGGGCCACACCGCGGTCATCCACACCGAGGAACCGGCGCTCGCGGAGGCCTACGGCCGACGCATGAAGACCGTACGGATCCTCGTCAACGCCCCGTCCTCGCAAGGCGCCATCGGCGGGATCTACAACGGCCTGCTGCCGTCGCTCACCCTGGGCTGTGGCTCGTGGGGCCACACCTCGGTGTCCAACAACGTCTCCGCCGCCCAGCTCCTGAACGTCAAGCGGGTCAGCGCGCGCCGCAATAACCTGCAGTGGTTCAAGGTCCCGCCGAAGATCTACTTCGAGCCGCAGGCCATCCGCTATCTGGCCTCCATGCCGGACGTCCACCGCGTCACGGTCGTCACTGACGCCACCATGACCCGCCTCGGTTTCGTCGACCGCGTCAGCCGCGTCCTGCAGCGGCGCCACGAGCCGGTCACCCTCCAGATCATCGACAACGTCGAACCGGAACCGAGCATCGACTCCGTCCAGCGCGGCGCCCAACTGATGCGCGACTTCCGCCCGGACACGATCATCGCGCTCGGCGGCGGCTCCCCGATGGACGCCGCCAAGGTGATGTGGCTCCTGTACGAGCACCCGAACGTCGACTTCGCCGATATGCGGCAGAAGTTCTCCGACATCCGTAAGCGGGCCTTCCGCTTCCCGGTCCTCGGCACCCGGGCTCGCCTGGTGTGCGTGCCCACCACGTCCGGAACCGGCGCGGAGGTCACCCCCTTCGCGGTGATCTCCGACCCGGCCACCGGCAAGAAGTACCCGCTCGCCGACTACGCGCTGACCCCGAGCGTGGCCATCGTCGACCCGCTGCTCACCGCCGACCTGCCCCCGGCGCTGGCCGCCGACAGCGGCTTCGACGCGCTCACCCATGCCATCGAGGCGTACGTGTCCGTGTATGCCAACGACTTCACCGACGGCCTGGCCCTGCACGCGATCCGGCTGATCTTCGACAACATCGAGGCAGCGGTGAACGACCGCGTGGGCCGTCCCGACGCGCGGGAGAAGATGCACAACGCCGGCACGATCGCCGGCATGGCCTTCGGGAACGCCTTCCTCGGCATCGTCCACGCCATGTCGCACACCCTGGGCGCCACCTTCCACATCGCGCACGGCCGTACCAACGCGGTCCTGCTGCCGCACGTGATCCGCTACAACGGGACTGTTCCGGCGAAACTCACGGGCTGGCCCAAGTACGAGAACTACCGCGCCCCGGAACGCTTCCAGGACATCGCCCGCACCCTCGGCCTGCCCGCATCCACCCCGCAGGAGGGCGTGGAGTCGCTGTCCCGCGGGGTGGAGCGGCTACGCGACGCCGTGGGCATCGAGACCTCGTTCCAGGCCCTCGGCGTCGACGAGCGCGCCTTCCTCGACGCCCTGCCCCGACAGGCCCTGAACGCGTACGAAGACCAGTGCGCGCCCGCCAACCCGCGCATGCCGATGCTCGACGACATGCAGGAGATCATGCGCATGGCCTACTACGGCGACAAACCGGGGCGGCCGGACACGGACAAGGGCCGAACGGCCCTGGCGTGAAGAGCTCCGGTGCCGTTCCAATGACCTGATCACGCATGTCCGCGGTGGCCGACCTGGTGCGCCGCGGACAGGCAGCCGCTCAGGCCTCGAAGGGACGTCGCACATGCCCTGCCGGCGCACCGCCCCCCGCCACGGTGACAGGCCACGCATCCGCCTCGCCGCGCCAGCCGAAGACACACAGCAGTGAGCAACGAAACCGCACGGAGGCCACCCCCATGACCTCTGACACTACGCAGACTGTTCCGGCCGGGCCGCGCCGGAGCATCGAGCTGGACACCGACGAAGCCCTGCGGCTGCTGGGCAGCGCCTCCTTCGGACGGATCGTCTTCACCCGCCACGCGCTGCCGACCGTCCGCCCGGTCAACCACGTCCTGGACAACGGCGACATCGTCATCCGCACCCACGAGGGCGCGGCACTGACCGCGCGCGCCGGGCAGGCCGACGGCCAAGGCGTCGGGGTGGCATACGAGGCCGACTCCATAGACCCGGACAGCCACCTCGGCTGAAGCGTCGTGGTCACCGGCTGCGCCCAACTGGTGACCGACTCGCACGAACTGGCCCGCTACCAGGAACTGCTCACGCCCTGGGTGAACCAGAACATGGACTACGCCGTACGTATCCGTCCCGACCTGATCACGGGGGCCCGGCTCACAGCAGCCGAGCAGTGCGACCCGCCTGGTCGCGGTCCGGTTTCCGACTGAACGCGGGGGGGGTGAAAAAGCGGTGTCACGCCGCCGTGAGGTGGGAAA
>NZ_JBSHAQ010000075.1:0-36637 GCF_053611585.1 Streptomyces sp. NPDC054794
CTGGAGACCGCCGGCCGGGTGGCCGTCGAGCTCGCCCCACGCCCGGACCTGTACGCCGGGGTCAGCCGCTGACGCTCGCGGCGCCCGTCTCCAGGTGGCCGGTGAACCGGCGCGACCAGGTCGCGTCGGAGTCGACGGTCACCGTGAAGTCGTACCAACCGTTCGTGTAGGCGACCGCATTGAAGTAGTCCTCCGTGGCGGCGCCCGGGGCGACGGTGTAGGTCCAGGGGCCGTCGCCGCGGTAGTGGTTGGAGGTGATGGTGAACTTCACGGACGACGCGCCCGAGTTGGCCATCTTGAAGTAGATCGCCAGCTTGCCCGTGCCGGGCTCCACGGCGTAACGGGTGCTCACCTCGGCCGTCTTGCCCGCCTTGGTGGCGTCGCCCTGGAAGCGGCGCAGGAACCGGTTGGGGCCGACCATGCTCAGGTCGTACTTGCCGGAGCCGTAGCCGAGGCCGATGTTGAAGTAGTCGGAGGCGGTGCCGCCCGGATCGACGGTGTACTGCCAGGGCGTGGAGTCGCGGTAGGCGTTCGGGTGGATGGAGAAGTGCGCCGCCCGGGCCGCCGGAGCGCCCTGGTTGGTCATGGTGAACCAGGCGAGGATCTTGCCGGCGGACCCGAACTCCAGCCGGTCCAGGTGGCCGCCCGGCTGGTAGGGCAGCGCACGGGCCGGGCGGGTGCCGGGCTCCTGGGCGGGCAGGGCGTTGTTCGTCGGCACCGGGTTGGGCAGCGGGCCGCAGGTGTCGATGCCGATGACGCTCGTCGCGGGCAGGGACACCGCGCCGTGGACCGGGTGGGCGAAGTCGAAGACGCCCGTCAGGTCGCCGCTGACCTTGCGCCGCCAGTCGCTGATGTTGGCGCACCTCGCGGGCTTGCCGAGGGCCGCGGTCCAGGTCTCCAGGAAGCGCAGCACCGAGGTGTGCTCGAAGACCTCGGAGGAGACCCAGCCGCCGCGCGTCCAGGGCGAGACGACGATCATCGGGACCCGGAAGCCGAAGCCGAACGGCGTGCCGTTCAGGAACTCGCCGGCGGTGCCGGCGGGCGGGGCCGGCGGCGGGACGTGGTCGAAGAAGCCGTCGTTCTCGTCGTAGTTGAGGAACAGCACCGTCGAGTCGAAGACGTCCGGGTCGGCGGCGAGGGCCTGATAGACGAGGTCGACGAAGTGGGCGCCGTCGCCGGGCGGGGCGTACGGGTGCTCGGAGAAGGCCTGGTTGGGGACCACCCAGGAGACCTGCGGGAGCGTGCCCGCGAGGACGTCCGCCTTGATGGCTGCGGCGATGTCGTCGGGGGTCGAGCCGGTCGCCCTCGGGACGGAGGACATGCCCCGGTCGTAGAGGGGGTCGCCCGGCTTGGCGTCGGCGAAGTTCTTGAAGTAGGCGCAGGCGTTGTCGCCGTAGTTGTCGGCCGCGTTCTGGTAGACCTTCCAGCTCACTCCGGCGGCCTGCAGGGCCTCGGCGTAGTTCTGCCAGGTCAGTCCGGACTCGTCGCCGCCGTCGTAGCTGGAGGAGTCGACCTTGCCGCTCCACAGATAGGTGCGGTTGGGGCCGGTCGCGCTGAGGGTGGAGCAGAAGTAGGCGTCGCAGATGGTGTAGTTGTCGGCGAGCGCATAGTGGAAGGGGATGTCGGAGCGGTCCAGGTAGCCCAGCGAACGGACGTTGCCGACGCCCAGGACCCAGTTGTCGAGACGGCCCTTGTTCCAGGCCGAGTGCTGTGAGGACCAGGAGTGCGGGAGGTCGCCGTTGCACTGGGCGAGAGTCTCGCCGTCCTTGCCGCCCGCGGGCGGTGTCGCGCTGAGCTTCCAGGGGTACTGACGGCTCAGCCAGTTCGGCTGGTTGAAGACCGAGTAGCCGCCGCTGAGCGTGATCCCGCTGCGGTCGTCGAAACCGCGCACGCCCTTCAGGCGCCCGAAGTAGTGGTCGAAGCTGCGGTTCTCCTGCATGAGGATCACCACGTGCCTGACGTCCTGGATGGTGCCGGTCGCCGCGCTCTGGGCAGCGGCCGCCGTCCGCGCGCCGGCGCCCACCGCCACGCCCGCCGCCACGGAAGCGCCGAGTCCCACGAAGCCTCTTCGGCTGATCGGTGTCATTCGCCCCGTCCTCGTCACCGGTGTGCCCCTGTGGCACACCGCGCGCCAGGGTGCACGGGGTGATCGTCAAGGTCCATACCCGTGCGGTGAGACGAAGGTGAACAGAATTCAAAACCGCCGGCGGGCGCCGGCCCGGCGTCACACCCCGCCGAAGAGAGCGCTCAGCCCGCGCTCGACGACCGCGCCCACGTCCTCCTCCCCGGCCGGCACCACGGCATAGCTGCGCAACAGGAAGCGGCGCAGCACCACGGTGTCGAACTGGAGCAGGGCGAGGGCGTACGGCGAGTGGAACTCCAGGACCGTGCGCGTCCGGCCGCACGGCCAGATCTGCACGTCCCCGTGCCCGGCCGGCATGCTCAGCCCCTCGTCGAGGAGGGAGCGCGCGAACGTCCATGTGACGCAGTCGCCGTCGAGGGTCGCGTCGGGAGGGAAGTCGAAGTACACGGCCAACGGATCGTCAGAGGTGTAGCGGAGCGTGACGGGCACGGGGACCTCACGGTCCTCGGTGGTGACCAGGTGGGCGCGGGCCGGCTGCGCGAAGCTGATGTCCATGTCTTTAGGAGTCCGCACCGGCGCCTCACATGACGCGAAAATCGGACAGACTTGGTGCGACACGCGCCATGCCGGGCCGGGGCCGCCGACGGCATAGAACAAAAGCACATCGAACACTCGCTTGAGCGCGACACCGAAAGCCCGCCCGATCGGTCAAGTCGCGTACGCGGTCTACGACTTGTGACACCACCGCGCGTACGCCAATGAGCCCGCCCGACCACTCCGCGAAGACTCTGGCATATGCCAGAAGCACCACCGGATCGTGTGTTGCCAAATCCCTTACAGGGCGTCGCGGGCTGTGCAACAGTCGTAACGGTCCCTCCCGTTCTCCTTGGCCGTATCGTCCCCGCATCGGAGTGCGTCATGCCGTCCCCCATCTCTGCGGACCGCCCAGCCCAGCCGCCCGGGCGCGGCTCGGTCGAGGCGTTGATATCGCAGGCGCGGCGGCTCAAGGGTGACGTGGACGCCGTACGGCGCGACGCGCGGAGCGACGACTCGGACCCCCGGGAACGCTGGCAGCGCGCGCTGTGCGACCTGGCGCTGCTTCAACTGAACGACCTCGACGAGCACTTGGCGCAGCTGCGCGACGGCCCCCCGCCGGTCGCGCCCGCCCCGGCACCGCCGGCGGGCGGGACCGCCCCCGGCGGCCCGCCGAGCGGCTCGCTGCTCAGCCGGGTCGGCAGCGCCGAGTGGAACCTGCTGACGGACGAGGCCAGCTGGTCCGGGGAGCTCTACCAGATCCTCGGACTCGACCCGGCCGCGCCCCCGCTCACGCTCGACGAACTGCCGGCCCTGATCCTCGACGCGGACCGGCCGCGGCTGACGGCGATGGTGACGGACTGTCTGGTCGACGCCAAGCCGATCGACGGGGAGTTCCGCATCCTGCGGACCGACGGGCTGGTGCGGACCGTGCACATGATGGGCGAGCCCGTGCTCGACGCCGACGGCGGCACCACCTCGATGTGGGCCGTGCTGCGCGACGTCACCGAACTGCGCCACCGCCGGCGGACGGTGCACGAGACCCGTGACTCCCTGCAGCGTCACCGACAGCATGTGCAGACGGAGCGCCGGCTCGCGGTCGAGCTCCAGGAAGCCGTGCTGCCCCCCTGGCGCGGCTCCCTGCGGCTCCCGCGCCGCGGACCGCAGACCCTCGACCTCGCGGCCCACTACCTGCCGGCCGCCACGACCACACTGATCGGCGGCGACTGGTACGACGCCCTCGAACTGTCCGACGGCGACACGCTGCTGAGCGTCGGCGACCTCACCGGCCACGGTGTCAGCGTCACCTCGGGCATGGCGATGCTGCTCGGCGCCGTACGCGGCATGGCCATGGCCGGCAGTGGGCCCGGCCAACTACTGGCCTGGCTCAACCAGTTACTCGACGCCACCGTGCAACCGGCCCTGGGCAGCGCCCTGTGCTGCCGCTACCGGCCAAAGACCCGCACCCTGACCTGGGCACAAGCGGGACACCCCGCCCCGCTGCTGTTCCGCGGCGGGACGGGGCGCGTGCTCACCTCACCGGACGGCGTCCTGCTCGGCGCGACCTCCGCCGCCGCCTACGGGCAGGCCGAAGTGACCCTCGAACCGGGCGACCTGCTCCTGCTGCACACCGACGGACTGGTGCCCGGGCAGGGCGGGACGGCGGCCGTGGACCGGCTCCTCGACCTGGCCGCGCGGTTCGGCACGGCGCGCACCGCACAGGACTGCGTGCGGACGGTCGTGGAGGAGTTCGGCGAGCGGGAACGCGAGGACAACGCCTGCGTGCTCGTCGCCCAGGTGACTGCCTGAGAAGCCCAGGTGACGGCCTGAGAAGGTGAAGACAAAGGTGACGGTGTCGGGGAATCGACAGCGTCACAGGCCCCCTATGCCTGTGCGCTGTTGACGCCCCCGCCCTTGCTGATCTTGGGCAGGGCGAGCCTGATCTCCTCCCGCAGCTCGTTGATCTTCGGGTAGCTGGAGTATTCGGCGGTGAGCCGGTACATCTGACGCAGCCGGTCCCAGGTGCGGTGGGAGGAGTTCGATCCCATCGACACCAGGGCGAGGCGGGCGTACCGGTCCGCCTGTTCGGGGTCGTCCGCGATGAAGCAGGCGGACGCCATGGACAGGAAGTCGAAGATCTTCGACCGCTGCCGGCCGTCGATCCGCAGGGCCAGGGCCTTCTCCGCGTAGTGCTGTGCGTGCGCGGCCGCGCCCGGCTCGTACTCGGCCAGCGTGCGGTAGGCGAGGGCCTGCATGCCGTACAGGTCCTCCTCCTTGAAGGTCTGCATCCAACTCGGCGGCGGCACGTCGCCCTTGTCGGAGACGAAGAGGTCCTCCGCCTGTCCGAGGGTGCGGCGCATCGCCTGGCCCTTGCCCATCGACGCCTGCGCCCAGGCCTCGATGGTGTAGAGCATCGCCCGGGTGCGCGGCAGCACCTCGTCGCCCGAACCGGACCTGGCGAGCTTCATGAGATCGAGTGCGTCGTCGGGCCGGCCGAGGTGCACCATCTGGCGAGCCGCTCTGGAGAGCGCCTCCCCGGCGCGCGGCCGGTCGCCGCCCTCACGGGCCGCGTGGGCGGCGATGACGAAGTACTTCTGGGCCGTGGGTTCCAGGCCGACGTCGTGCGACATCCAGCCCGCGAGGACGGCGAGGTTGGCGGCGACGCCCCACAGGCGCCGCTGGAGATGGTCGGGATGACGGTAGGCGAGCATGCCGCCCACCTCGTTGAGCTGGCCCACCACCGCCTTGCGCTGCAGCCCGCCACCGCGGGCCGCGTCCCAGGCTCGGAACACCTCGACCGAGCGCTCCAGCTCCTCGATCTCCTGCGATCCGATGGGGGCGGCCTCGTAGCGGTCGAACCCAGCGGAGTCGGCGTGCAGGGGGTCGTCGAGGACAGGGGCGTCGGCCCTGAGGGTGGGGTCGGAGTGCAGCCAGTCGTACATGGCGTTGCTGAGTGCGGATCCCGCGGCGAGCGCGGCACCCGCGCCCACCAAGCCGCGTCGGTTGAGCATGAGGTCCATTCCCGTGAATTCGGTGAGGACCGCGGCGGTACGTTCGGGCGCCCACGGCACACCGTCGGGAGGTTCCGCATTCCCGCCGCCCTGCCGTTTCCCCGTACGCCCGTGTCGTACCAGACCTAGATCCTCGATGGTCACGACACGGCCGAGACGCTCGGTGAACAGAGCCGCCAGCACCCGCGGCACCGGATCGCGCGGGATCTCTCCCGTGTCGATCCACCGCCGCACCCGCGAGGTGTCGGTCGACAGCTGGGGGTGACCCATGGCCGTCGCCTGCTTGTTGACCAGCCTCGCGAGTTCGCCCTTGGACCAGCCGGCCAGGCCGAACAGGTCGGCGAGCCGGGTGTTGGGTTGTCCGCTCACATCAAGCCCCCAGGTTCTCGGCTGAGTTGACAGTAGCCCGCCGAGAGTTGCCGGGCGACTATTCGCCACGGTTCGCCAGGGTGCGCCAGATGGTGTGCCAGTGGACATCGGGTGTCAGGTAGGAACGCGCCACCCCGACCCGGTCGCCCTTGATGTGACGGGTGCATTCCCCAGGGTGCACCCGGGCGTCCGGGCCGGGAGGGCGCCTGGTTGTACAGGCAGGCACTGCAGGCACACGAAGGGATCTGTTTCGCCCATGTACGCAGCATCGTCCTCCGTGTCCGCCCCGCCCCGGTCGCTGCGCCCCCGCCCGGCGGGCAGCGGACCCTATCTCGACCCCGCGCGTCCGGGGCCCCCCGTACTGGGTGCGGGCCGGCCGCGGCGTGCCGCGGGGCTCGGCACCCAACCGCTCAGCGGGAGACTCGACTTGTCCGGTCCCCAGGGCGCGCAGCTGCGCACGGCGATCGCCGCGGTGCACCGGATCTGCCCGGAGTTCGCTCCGGTGCAGGTACTGCGCCGCAGCGGGCGCTCCGTGCTCCTGGTCGGGACGACCGGGCGCAGCACGGCCGTCGCGAAATGTCTGCTGGACCACTCGCCCGCGTGGGCCGAGCGGTACCGGCACGAGATAGCCGCATATCGGTCGTTCGTCCGGCACCGCCCGCCGGTGCGGGCACCGCGGCTGATCGCGGCGGACCCGGACAACTGCACCCTGGTGGTCGAGCGCATGCCGGGCCGGGTGGCGGCGTTCCAGCGCCACCCCGTGGAGGCCCCGCCGCGCGCGGACATCCGGGCGGCGCTCGGCGCGATCTGCCGGCTGAACGCCTGGCGGCCTCCGGCGGGCACCTTCGACGCCCCGCTGGACTACGCGGCCCGTATCTCCCGGTACCACGATCTGGGCCTGCTCACCGACCGGGACATGGGCGACCTGCAGAAGCTGCTGCACGGTATCGCCCATGCCGCGGGACGCCAGGGGATGGGCCAGTTCTGCCACGGCGACGCCCTGCTCTCGAACATCCTCCTCTCACCGGCCGGTCCAGTGCTGGTGGACTGGGAGCACGCGGGCTGGTACCTGCCGGGCTACGACCTGGCCACGCTGTGGACGGTCCTCGGGGACGCGCCGGTGGCACGGCGGCAGATCAGCCAGATCGCGCAGTCGGCGGGCCCGGCCTCACGGGATGCCTTCCTGGTGAACCTGATGCTCGTCCTCACCCGGGAGATCCGTACGTACGAGACGGCCGTGCAGCGCTCGATGCACGACGCGACCCCGGCGGCATCGGGAGTGGCCCACCCGAGTGCTGCGCCGTCCGGCGAGGAACAGCGGCTGCTGCTCAGGCGGCTGCACGACGACTGCCAGCTGGCCCGCAGGGCCGTGCGCGCGGCGGTCGGCACTCGCTGACGGGGACGTCGGTCCGCGGTGCGCCCGAGCGGCGTGCCGCGGACCTCGCGTGTGCGCGGGCCCCTCGGCGGCCGCCCACCGAGGGACGCCACCCAGTCGATGAACGCCGTTCATTGGTGTACGCCATTGACGCCCCGCAGGCCCGCGCGTCGCCCTGGCGAAACTCGCCGAACCCCTTTGTGACATGGGAAATCGCCTGTGCCCGGGCATCATTGACGGATCGTCGGCAAGCCGGTACCACTGACCCAGCTCGGCGCCGCACGCCCCGCCACGCCCGCCCGTCACAGGAGGCCGCATTGCGAGGATCCGCCACCGACCCCACGTCGACGCCAGGCAGCAGACGGACCCGGAGGGCGGCCGGTGCCGTGGCCGGCGCGGTCCTGATCCTGCCGCTGCTGGGCGCCGCCCCCTCCCCCACCGCCGACGAGTCCTCCGCGGGCACCCTGCAACGGGCGTTCGCCTCCGCCGCGGCCGAGTACCACGTGCCGCAGAGCGTCCTGCTGGCCGTCTCCTACCTCCAGTCCCGTTGGGACACGCACGCCGGGGCGCCCAGCGTGACCGGCGGCTACGGCCCGATGCACCTCACGGACGCGCGCACCGCGCTGGCCACGACCGAGCACCTCGCCGAGGGCACCGAGGACGCCCGCGGCGACAGCGCCCGCGCGGCCCGGCACCCCGACGTCCGGGTGCCGGCGAACTCCGCGCTCCCGGCCCGCCTCAGGACCCTGCCGAGAGCGGCCGAGCTGTCCGGGATGCCGGCCGAGCGGCTGCGTACCGACCCCGGGGCCAATGTGGCCGGCGGGGCCGCCCTGCTCGCCGCCGCCCAGAAGGACCTGGGCGAGCCGCTCAGCTCCGATCCGGCCGACTGGTACGGCGCGGTGGCCCGCTTCTCCGGCGCGGACGACACGGCGACCGCGTCGGCGTACGCCGACGACGTGTACGACGTGCTGCGCACCGGTGAGGAGCGCACCACGGACACGGGGCAGCGGGTCGCACTGCCCGGCCGGCCCCACCTGAGCGCGAACACCGCGCAGCTGCGGCGCACGGGCCTGCGCACGGTGCCCGCCGGCGACACCGAGTGCCCCAAGAAGGTGTCCTGCCAGTGGATCCCGGCCCCGTACGCGGAGTTCGGGGACAACGACTACGGCAACCACGACCTCGGCGACCGGCCGGCGTCGCAGAGCATCAAGTACATCGTCGTCCACGACACGGAGGGCACCTGGGACGGCGTCCTGAAGCTGGTGCAGGACCCGACCTATGTGTCGTGGAACTACACGATCCGCTCCACCGACGGTCTGATCGCCCAGCACGTCAAGGCGAAGGACGTGGCCTGGCACGCGGGCAACTGGTACATCAACGCGAAGTCGGTCGGCATCGAGCACGAGGGGTTCCTGGCCTCGCCGGACGCCTGGTACACGGAGGCGATGTACCGGTCGTCGGCGCGGCTGGTGAAGTACCTCGCCAAGGAGTACGGCGTCCCGCTGGACCGGCAGCACATCCTCGGCCACGACAACGTGCCGGGCCCGACCACGTCGACGATCCCCGGCATGCACACCGACCCGGGCCCCTACTGGGACTGGCGGCACTACTTCGAGCTGCTGGGCCACCCCTTCAAGCGCACCGCGGGCAAGAAGGGCGGGCTGGTGACGATCCGGCCCAACTACGCGGCGAACCAGCCGGAGTACACCGGCTGCACCGCCAAGGGCGAGCCCTGCGCGGCGCACGGCTCCAGCGAGGTGCGGCTGTACTCCGACCACGACGAGAACTCCGCCCTGATCAAGGACATCGGCCTGGGCACCGCCCCGACCACCGGGGTGAACGACCTGTCCTCGCGGGTCTCCACCGGGCAGCAGTTCGCGGTCGCGGACCGCTGGGGCGACTGGACGGCCATCTGGTACCTGGGCCAGAAGGCCTGGTTCCTCAACCCGAAGCACGAGCCGACCGCGGTCAACGCGTCCGGACGGGTGATCACGCCCAAGGAGGGCCTGGCCGGCATTCCGGTGTACGGGCGCGCCTACCCGGAGAAGACGGCCTATCCCGCCGGGGTGCCGGCCCAGTCGGTGGTACCGCTGCCGTACACCGCCTTGGCGGGCCAGAGGTACGTGGTCGGTGACGAGGTGCCGGGCGAGTACTACTACGCGGTCACCTTCACCACCGACTCGCATCGGGTCGTGGCCGGCACGGACCTGTACTACGAGATCCAGTACGGCCACCGGGTGGCGTTCGTGCGCGCGGCGGACGTCGATGTGGAGCCGTCGGACCGATAGCCGCGGCGGGGATCAGCCCTGCTGGAAAAGCTCCGCCGGGAGCGGCTTCAGCAGGGCGTACAGGTCGTCCGTGATGGGGCGGTCCCAGGCCGCGATGGTGACCAGGACGCCGTCGCTGCGGTCGAACTGGACGCAGGCGATCCGGCTCTCGGAGAGCTTCAGGCGCCGCACGATCAGGAGGTTGTCACCCTGCAGGACCGGCATGTCCTCGGTCTCGGTGACGGTCACCTCCTCGTCGTTCTCCAGGGCCAGCAGCAGCTGGGCCACCTCGAAGGGAACCTCGCCCTCGGTGACCTCGCGGGCCGGGGAGCCCTCCGGCAGATTGCCGATGATCATGGCGGGGCCGCGGCCGCCGAACAGGTCGTAGCGCAGGAAGACGCCCTGGCAGGTGCCGTCGGGGGCGGGCAGCAGCCCCGCGCCCAGATTGCCGGGCCAGTCGCCCGGGTCCATGGCCAGTACGTCGAAGTCTGGCCCGGCGGGGGTGGCGCTGCGGCGGCGGAGGAACGACATGCCGCCATGGTACGTGTCCGGGCGTAATCGGCGACGTGTGGGCGACGTCCGGGCGGGCGCCGGCCACCGCCGTCCGCCGTGTCGCTAGTCCGGCAGGTCCGGCTGGTCCGGCGCTCTCTCCCCCAGCGCCGCCGCCAGTCCCGAGGGGTCGGTGCCCAGCTTGCGGTACACGGCCGACAGGAGGTGGACGACGGTCTGCTCGTCGGTGTGGAGTTCCGCGGCGGTCTCCGCCTCGGTGCGGCCGTGGGCGGTGAGGGCGGCGGCCATGCGTTCGCGGGTGGTGAGCGTGTCGGTCCCGGCCTCGTGCAGCCGGCGCGGGCGCAGTCCGGCGGCGGCGAGTTCGGCGCGGGCCGTGTCGACCAGACCGTCGGCGCCGCACTGGAGGGCCGTGTCGAGGCCCCGGTAGAGGTGGTCGCCGGCCTCCTTGGGGCGGCCGGCCCGGCGCAGCTCGGTGCCCAGGGCGACCAGTGCGCAGGCGAGCTCGTAGGCGGCCGGGGAGCGCTCCAGGTGGGCGACGGACTCTTCGAGGTACTTGACGCGGGCGGAGCCGGAGGAGACCTCCGCGGCCGCGCGCAGGGCCTGTCCGATCGTGGACGGGGCGCCGAACTGGCGGGCGCGGCCCACCGCTTCGAGGGCCGTGGCCAGGGCCCGCTCGGGGGCCTCGTGGCTCTCGGCGCGGGCGAGGTGGATCTGCCAGGGGCACCAGGCGGGGTTGCGGATGCCCCGTGCGTCGAGGCGGCGCCCGACGGCGGAGAGCTGGGCGGCCGCCTCCTCGGTGAGGCCGCGGGCGAGGAGCAGCTCGCCGTACACCGTCTGGGCGTCGGGGAAGACGACGGCGGCCGGGAAGGGCTCCCCGAAGCAGAAGTCGTCGGCGGTCCGTGTCGCCTCCGCGAGCCGGCCCCTCGCCAGCAGGACCTCGATCAGGATGCCGACGGCGTACCAGTGGGCGGGGGTGCCGGGCCCGACCCGTTCGGCGAGCCTGAGGCCCGCGCGGACGAAGTCCTCGGCCTCGGCGAGCCGCCCGCGCCGGTAGCGGACGTAGGCGAGGAGGGTGTACGCGAAGGAGAGGTGGGCGCCGCGCCAGCCCTGTTTCTCGTAGTCGGCGATGCCGGCGGCGAACAGTTCCTCGGTGCGGCCGGGCCGGTCGGCGTACATGAAGGCGAGGGAGACCAGGACGGGCACCTCGAAGCCGCGGTCGGGCTCCGCCCAACGCAGGCCGCCGGCGAGGGCGCGCTCGGCGTGGTGCAGGCCGACCGGGGCCGGCTCGCCGCGCTGGATCGCGTCCCAGGTGCGCAGCCCGATGATGTAGCGCTCGGTGAGGTCGCGGCCCTTGAGGCGGTCGGCGAGCCGGCCGAGGCGGCGGGAGCGGGAGGGGTGGTCGGGTTCGTCGGCGCGGAAGGCGTCCCACATGAACTGCTCGGCGACCATGCGCAGTCTGACCCGTGCGTCCCCGGTGAGGCGGATCTCGTGGGCGAGGGTGTCGGAGGCCTCGGCGAGCCGGTCGCTGTGGGCGAGGACCTGGGAGAGCCGGTAGACGATGTGGTGGCGCAGCTCGGGGTCGGCGATGGGCTCTTCGAGGGCGGCGCGCAGGTGGTTGACGGTGGTGGCGGGTTCCGTGAGCAGGGAGGCGCAGCCCAGTTCGTACAGGACGGCGGCCCGGTCCTTGGGGGCCGGGGGTTCGCGCAGGGCGCGGGCCAGGCAGTCGCGGGCCGTGTCGGGGGCGCCGGCCCGCAGGGTCTCTCCGGCGGCGGCGCGCAGTTGCTGCACGACCCAGGCGTCGCCCTCGGGGTGGGTCTCCAGGAGGTGGCGGGCCGCGGCGGAGGGGCCCTGCCCGTCGTCGATCACGCACCAGGCGGCCTGGCCGTGCAGGGCGACGCGGACGCCGGGCGGGATGGCGCGGTAGACGGCGGTGGCGATGAGCGGGTGGATGAATTCCAGGGTGCCCTCGGCGGTCACCGCGCCGGTGAGGATGCGGGCGTCGCGCAGTGCGTCGGCGGCGTCGGCGGCCTCCTCGGGGCCGAGTCCGGCGACGGCGGCGGCGAGCCGCTGCTGGATCTCCGTGCCGAGGACGGCGCAGGCCCAGGCGAAGCGGACGGTGGAGGTGCCGAGGCGTTCGAGCCGGGCGATCAGACCGCTGCCCTTGACGGCGGCGGCGAGGTCGCGGAGCAGGCGGGCGCCGGCCTCGTTGGGGGTCAGGCCGCGGTCGCGCACCTTGGCGGTCAGCTCGACGGTCTCGAAGGGGTTGCCGGCGGTGACGGCCCAGCACTCGCGGCAGAACGCGTCGTCGGCGTGGGTGCCGAGGGACTCCCGGACCAGGCGGGCGACGGCTGAGGCGCTGAGGGGTTCCAGGCCGAGGGGGCGTCCGCCCGCGCGTCCGGGCAGTCCGCGCAACGACTCGGCATGGTCGGGGAGTTCGTCCGGCCGGTAGGCGACGACGAGCAGCAGCGGGAGTTCCTCGGCGCGGGGCGCGAACGCGGCGAGCCAGTGCAGGGATTCGGGGTCGGCCCAGTGGGCGTCGTCGAGGACGAGGACCATCGGGGCGCGGCGCACGGCGAGATGGGTGAGGACCCAGTCGAGGCCGTCGCGCAGGCCCTGTTGGTCGGGCGGGGCGCCCTCGGTGGGGGCGCACAGCCCGAGGGCGGGGCCGACGATGTCGTACCAACTGCCCAGCGCGGAGCGCAGTTCGGTCTCCGGTACGCCGACCAGCTGCGGCTGCAGGAGCTGGCGGGCGACGTGGAAGGCGACGCGCTGTTCCTGGTCGCCGCCGCGGGCGGACAGCACGGTGCAGCCCAGGGCGCTGGCGCGGCGGCGGACTTCGGCCAGCAGGGTCGTCTTGCCGATCCCGGCGCGCCCGGCGAACGCGAGCAGCCCGCCGCCCGGCGGGCCACCGGCTTCGGCGCCGTCCGCGCGCAGGCCGGTGAGCTCGCCCAACACCTCGTCCACGGTCGCGAGTTCGCCCTCGCGCTCGAAGAGGGTCTTACGGCTCCGTACGATCCGCTGTCCCATCACGCACCCCCCGCCACGGTGCCGTGCCCGCACGGGGAGCAGGCGCGTACCGTGACCGTCAGGCACCTCAGCGTACGCCTCCCGGAGCCCGTGCGGGGCGGCGAGGTCCGGGTTGCACCGGTCCGGGGGACACCTCGGCGTCGGCACGTCCGCTCCGGTGTCCGGCCCCTGGTGTTCGGGGTGTTCGGCGGCGTCGGTCTCAGTCCCCCGAGGGGGCCGGCGGGACCACGGCGACGGGGCTCGCCGCGTGCAGCAGGACGGCCTGGGTGACGGAGCCCATCATGCGGGCGGGCGCGAGGAGGCGCCGGCGGTGGCGGCCGACGACGACCAGTTCGGCGTCCCGGGAGGCGGCGACGAGGTTGCCGGCCGCGTCGCCGGGCAAGGCGTGGGCCTCGCAGCGAACGTCGGGGTGCCGGGCACGGTGGGGATCGAGGAAGCCCTCGGCGAGGGCCCGGGTCTCGGTCTCGACGGCGTTCTGGTCGATGGGCGGCGGGATCACCTCGGCGGGCGCGGCCAGGCCGGTCACCGGCCAGCGGTAGGCGGCGATCACCTGGAGGCGGGCGCCGCGCAGGGCGGCCTCGGCGGCGGCGAAGGCGAGGGTGGCCTCGTCGGGGCTGTCCACGTCGACGCCGACGACGACCCGGGGTCCGGGCTCGCCCGGTGCCTCGCCGTGTACCTCTCGGCCGGGCCGGGGCACCACGACGACGGGGCAGGCGGCGTCGCGCGCGGCGGCCAGGCCGCTGGAGCCGAGCAGCAGGCTGGCGAAGCCGCCGCGCCCCCGGGAGCCCAGCACCAACAGCTGGGCTTCGGCGCCCTGTTCGGGCAGGACGGCGCTCGGCGCCCCCGCCAGGGCGGCGTAGCCGACGGTCACCCGCTCGGTGCGGCCCTCCAGATGGGCGCGCACCTGTTCGCGCACGGGGTCGTCCTTCGGTTCGGCCGGCCCGGCGACCAGGATGTCGGGCTCCGCCCAGGCGGCGTACGGCCGTACGTTCACCACGCGCAGCGGGGCCCCGCGCCGGCGGGCGGCGTCGAGGGCCCAGTTCAGGGCGCGCAGGCTGTCGTCCAAGCCGTCGACCGCGGCGACGACCGGCCATGTGCTCATGGTCCCTCACCTCCGGAACACGACCTTGCCTCTGCTGGGGCCAGCCTCGCTCAGGCACCGGCCCCAGGAGGCCCTGCTCGTCGCGTGTCCGTGAATCAGGGAGGAACACCCACCGGTTCGGCTCGCCGGCGCGGCCTTGGCGCCGGGGGCTCAGGTCAGGTCGAACTCCCCTTCCCGCGCCCCGGACACGAACGCACCCCACTCCGGGGGTGTGAAGATCAGGGCGGGGCTCTGTGGGCTGCCGCTGTTGCGCATCGCGATGAATCCCTCGACAAAGGCGATCTGGACATCCCCCAGGCCGCGGCTGCTGGACTGCCAGTCGGCGTTGCTGAGGTCCAGCTCCGGCTTGTCCCAGCCCACGAGCGGCTTCTGCTGGGTGGTGCTCTCGGCCACGTCCGTGCTCCTCCCGATTCGTCGTCCGCGGCCAGCCTAGCGATCGGTCCCGACGGCCGACAGGCCACGTCGGGAGGACCTTTCAGGAGTCGGGCGGTGCGGCGCCCACGAGCCACATGGAGAAGAACTGCGAGCCGCCGCCGTAGGCGTGCCCGAGGACCTTCCGGGCCCGCTCCACCTGGTGCTCTCCGGCGAGCCCGCGCGCCTGGAGCGCGGCCTCCGCGAAGCGGATCATGCCGGAGGCGCCGATGGGGTTGGTGGACAGCACCCCGCCCGACATGTTGACGGGCAGGTCGCCGTCGAGCTCGGTCACCCCGGACTCGGTGAGCTTCCAGCCCTCGCCCTCCTCGGCGAAGCCGAGGTTCTCCAGCCACATCGGCTCGTACCAGGAGAACGGCACGTACATCTCGACGGCGTCGATGTCCCGGCGCGGGTCGGCGATGCCGGCCTGCCGGTAGACGTCGGCGGCGCAGTCCTTGCCGGCCTGCGGCGACACGAAGTCCTTCCCGGCGAACAGGGTGGGCTCGCTGCGCATGGCGCCGCCCAGCATCCAGGCGGGGCGCCGCGGCGCGCGGGCCGCTCCGGCGCGGTCGGTGAGGACCATCGCGCAGGCGCCGTCGGAGGACGGGCAGGTCTCCGAGTAGCGGATGGGGTCCCAGAGCATCGGGGAGGCCTGGACCTTCTGCAGGGTGATGTCGTGCTCGTGGAGGTGCGCGTAGGGGTTCTTCAGGGCGTTGCGCCGGTCCTTGTAGGCGACCAGTGAGCCGACCGTGTCGGGGGCGCCGCTGCGCCGCATGTAGGCGCGCACGTGCGGGGCGAAGAAGCCGCCGGCGCCCGCGAGCAGCGGTTGTTGGAAGGGGATGGGCAGGGACAGGCCCCACATGGCGTTGGACTCGGACTGTTTTTCGAAGGCGAGGGTGAGGACCGTGCCGTGGACGCGAGCCGCTACGAGGTTGGCCGCGACCAGCGCCGTGGACCCGCCGACCGAGCCCGCCGTGTGCACCCTCAGCATGGGTTTGCCGACCGCGCCGAGGGCGTCGGCGAGGTAGAGCTCGGGCATCATGACGCCCTCGAAGAAGTCGGGCGCCTTGCCGATGACGACGGCGTCGATGTCGGCCCAGGTCAGCTCGGCGTCCGCCAGTGCCCGTGCGGCCGCCTCCCGGACGAGCCCGGCGATCGACACGTCCCGGCGGGCCGCGACGTGCTTGGTCTGGCCGATTCCCACGACGGCCACGGGTTCCTTGCTCATCGCGGATCCCCTTCGAGTACGGCGACCAGGTTCTGTTGCAGGCACGGGCCGGAGGTGGCGTGGGCGAGCGCCCGGTCGGCCTCGCCGCGGTGGATGCGGGCGGCGGCCTCGCCGATCCGGATCAGCCCCGCGGCCATGATCGGGTTGGCGGCGAGGGCGCCGCCGGAAGGGTTGACGCGCACGTCGTCGCCGAGCCGGAGCGCCTTGCGCAGGACGACCTCCTGCGAGCTGAACGGCGCGTGCAACTCGGCGGTGTCGACCGGCCGTTCGAAGGCACCGGCCCGTTCGGCGGCGAGCCGGGCGGAGGGCGAGTCGGTCAGGTCGCGCACGCCGAGGCCGTGCGCCTCGATGCGGTGGTCGATGCCCCGGATCCAGGCGGGCCGAGCGCACAGCTCACGGACCCGGTCCCCGGCGGCGAGGACGACGGCGGCGGCGCCGTCGCCGATGGGCGGGCAGTCGCCGGTGCGCAGGGGCCGTACGAGATAGTCGCCCTGGGGCACCGGACCGCGCAGCTGGGCATGGGAGTTGGCGGACGCGTCCGCACGGCTGCGGGCGGCCACCGCGGCGAGAGCGGGCTCGTCGGTGTCGCCCCCGTCCATGAGGGCCCGGGCCTGCAGGGCGGCCAGGGCGACGGAGTCCGGCCACAGCGGCGCCACATAGTACGGGTCGAGCTGCCGGGTCAGGACGTCGCGCACGGAGCCGGGCGAGGACTTGCCGTACGCGTAGACGAGCGCGGTGTCCGCGTCCCCGGTGAGCAGCTTGGTCCACGCCTCGTACAGCGCCCACGCGCCGTCCATCTCCACGTGCGACTCGGAGATCGGCGGCCAGGCGCCGACGCCGTCGAGGGCGAGGGTGAAGGAGAAGGCCCGGCCGGCGAGGTAGTCGCTGGAGCCGGAGCAGGTGAAGCCGATGTCGGCGGTCCGCAGGCCGGTCTGCCCGAGGACGTCGTGCAGCACCGGCATGAGCATCTCCACCTCGGAGAGCTCGTCGGTGGTGCGCCGGTGGTCGGTCTGGGCGAAGGCGACGACGGCGATCTCGCGGGGCGCCGGTGCTTCTTCCCGGGTCACAGCAGCTCCTTGTACGTCTCGTAGTCCGCGTCGGGCTCACCGCAAGGCCGGTAGTGGTCGGGGTAGCGGGCCCCGTCGGTCCACACCGGTTCGACGCGCAGGCCCATGCGCACCTGGTCGTAGGGGATGCCGCCGATGCGGCCGTGCAGCGCGAGGCCGGCGCCGTCGAGGGCGATGTGCGCGTAGACGTACGGCACCTCGATGTCCAGGTTCTTCGCCTTGATGTTGACGATGCAGAAGGTGGTGACCGTGCCGCGGGGACCCACCTCGACCTGTTCCGATGTGGCGACACCACATGTGGGGCACGCACCCCTCGGCGGGACGTACACCTTCCGGCAGGACGGGCAGCGCTCGCCGACCGTGCGCCGGCCGGAGAGGGCGTTGATGTAGGCGGTCTGGGCACGGCCGGGCGAGTAGGTGTAGTCGAGCCGGGCCGGGGCGACGATCCCGCTGATCGCGTCCTCGAACTCGCCGCTGTGGCGGGCGGCCGCGGCTGCCCCACCCGCGTGCTCCCCCATGTTCACGCCCGCGTCCTCGCCCGCGTTCTCGCCCTCGTACGGTTCGAAGCAGGCGATGTCCGTGATGGCGCCGGAGCGTTGCTCGGCCCAGCGGACGCGCACGCGCATACCGGTGCGCACCGTATCGGGGCCCGGGGCGTCCAGGGCGTGCAGCAGGGCGGTGTCGGCGCCGTCGAGCCGGACCAGGACCCAGGCGAAGGGGCTGGTCAGGGGCTGGCCGCGGCGGGGTTCGTGGTTCCAGGCCCAGGTGGTGACGGTGCCGGTGGGGGCGACCTCGACGAGGTCGCGGAGCTCCTCGGCGGTGACCGGGTCGTACTCGACGGGCGGGACGAGCGTACGGCCGTCGCCGGTGCGCACCCCGAGGACGACGCGCTCGCGCAGCCCGGTCAGGAAGGCGCTCTGGACGGGGCCGACGGAGCGGGTGAAGGGGAACTCGACGACCAGCGGGGCCTTGAGGACTTCGGGCATCGCGGCTCTCTCCTTGTGCGGGTCAGGCGCGCTTGTAGACGGGGGGCCGCTTCTCCGCGAAGGCACGGGCCCCCTCCTTGGCGTCCGCGGTGTCGAACACCGGCCAGCCGCGCCCCAGTTCGGCCGCGAGGCCGTCGGTCTCGGTCAGCTCGGCGGTCTCGTACACCGACGCCTTGACGGCCTCGACGGCCAGCGGGCCGCAGGCGTTGATCTGCTCGGCGATCTCCAGGGCCTTGGCCACCGCCTCGCCGTCGGGGACGACATGGCCGATCAGCCCGATGTCGGCGGCCTCGCGGGCGCTGTACGGCCGACCGGTCAGCAGCATCTCCAGGGCGTGGGTGCGCGGAATCTGGCGTTGCAGCCGGACGGTGGAACCGCCGATCGGGAACAGACCGCGCCGCACCTCGAACAGTCCGAAGGTCGCGGACTCGCCCGCGACCCGGATGTCGGTGCCCTGCAGGATCTCGGTGCCGCCCGCGACGCAGTACCCCTCGACGGCGGCGATCACCGGTTTGCGGGGGCGGTGGTGGCGCAGCATCGCCTTCCAGTGCAGGTCGGGATCGGCCTTGAGCCGGTCGCGGTGGTGTTCGCCCGCCATCCCGTCGCCCGCCAGCGCCTTGAGGTCCATCCCGGCGCAGAAGGCTCCGCCGGCGCCGGTGAGCACGACCGAGCGGACCGTGTCGTCCTCGTCGGCCTCGATCCAGCCGTCGTAGAGGCCCACGAGCATCGGCAGCGAGAGCGCGTTCTTGGCTTCGGGCCTGTTGAGCGTGAGTACGAGTGTGGCGCCCTCGCGCCGCACGGTGAGGTGTTCCGTCCCACCCATGACCGTCTCCCCTCTGACAGAACGAGAACAGGTTGCAGTAGGCGGGGGAGCACTTCAAGGGTTTTCTGACAGACAGTCAGATTTCTTCGCGCGGACTCTTCACAGTTGGCGTCCCCTTTGCTCTGATGACCGGCGAACCGTCGGATACCAGGCACGCCCGGGGTCAGGAGGAGCGGTGGAGTACAACCTTGCCGACCTGTTCGAGTCGGTCGTCGACGCGGTCCCGGACCGCGAGGCGCTCGTGTACCTCGACCACCCCGGCACGGGCGCGGAGCGCCGGCTGACGTACGCGGAGCTCGACGCGGCCGCGAACCGCATCGGCCACCATCTGGTCGACAGCGGGATCCGGCCCGGCGAGCACCTCGGGCTCCACCTCTACAACGGGGTCGAGTACCTGCAGACCGTGCTCGGCTGCCTGAAGGCGCGGGTCGTGCCCGTCAACGTCAACTACCGCTATGTCGAAGAGGAGTTGGTGTACCTCTACCGGGACGCCGACCTGGCGGCCCTGGTCTTCGACGCGGAGTTCACGGACCGGGTGGCCGCGGCGCTGCCGCGTACGGAGAAGCTGCGGCACCTGGTGCGGGTGGGGACCGCCCGGTCCGGGGCGGCGGAGCCGGCCGCCGTGGACTTCGCGGCCGCCGAGGCGGCGGGGGCGCCGGGGCGGGGCTTTCCGGCACGGTCGGCGGACGACCAGTTCATCATCTACACCGGCGGTACGACCGGGATGCCCAAGGGCGTGATGTGGCGCCAGGAGGACCTGTTCTTCGCGGGTCTGGGGGGCGGGGCGCCGACCGGGGAGCCCGTGCAGAAGCCGGAGGAGCTGGCCGAGCGGGTCGCGGCCGGCGGCTCGGGGATCACCTTCTTCCCCACTCCCCCGCTGATGCACGGCACGTCCACCCTGACCGCGTTCATCGCCTTCAACTTCGGGCAACGCGTCGTGCTCCACCGCAAGTTCGTGCCCGAGGAGGTGCTGCGGACGATCGAGAGGGAGAAGGTCACCAGCGTGTCGCTGGTGGGCGACGCGATGCTGCGGCCGCTGATCGACGCGCTGAACGGGCCGCTGAAGGGCACGGACTGCTCCTCGATGTTCAGCGTGTCCTCGTCGGGCGCGATCATGTCGGAGACCGTGCGCAGGCAGTTCCGGGAGCTGGTCCCGAACGCCCTGCTGCTCAACAACTTCGGCTCCTCCGAGTCCGGGTTCAACGGCACGGCGACGGACGACTCCGGTCCCGAGCGCGGCTTCCGGATCCGCGTCAACTTCCGTACCCGGGTGGTGGACCCGGCCACCCACGAGCCGGTCGCCGTGGGCGAGATCGGCCGGGTCGCCCAGTGCGGCAACGTGCCGCTCGGCTACTACAACGACCCGAAGAAGACCGCGGAGACCTTCTTCGAGAGGGACGGCAGGCGCTGGGTGCTGCTCGGCGACATGGCGACCGTCGACGAGGAGGGCGTCGTCACCGTCCTGGGGCGCGGTTCGCAGTGCATCAACACCGGGGGCGAGAAGGTCTACCCGGAGGAGGTCGAGCAGGCGCTGAAGTCCCATCCGGACGTGTACGACGCACTGGTGGCCGGGGTCCCGGACGCGAAGTGGGGCAACCACGTCGCGGCGGTCGTCCAACTGCGCGCGGGCGCGGACCGGCTCTCCCTCACCGACATCCAGAACCACTGCCGCGCGCATCTGGCCGGGTACAAGATTCCCCGTCAGCTCGTGCTCACCGAGACCGTCCAGCGGTCGCCGAGCGGCAAGGCTGACTACCGGTGGGCGCGGGACGTGGCCCTGGCGGCGGACCGGTAGGTGGATCGGCCGCGCGTGAGGGAGCTCGGCGTACTCTGTGCGCACGTCCGGCCCTTTGTTGAACAAGCAGTGACATGGGGCCGTACGGGGGATGACGGTCCTGGCCCTCCGAGCCCGGCCCGCCCCGCCAGCACCGGGCCACGCACGGAAGGACCTTCGGGTGTCGCACCTCCCCCCTCCGCACCGACCACCGCGCACCGGGCCGGACTCGGCCACGGCCACGGCCACGGCCACGGCCACGGCCACGGCCACCGAGGAGGGCGACACCGGGGACCGCGATGTCGACGAAGGCTCCCCGGAAGTCCGCCCGGAGGGCCCCGTCCCCGGTCGGCCCGGGCTGTTCGGGTGGCGGCGCAGGTACCCGTGGGTCGGGCGGGGGGTGAGTGTGGGGACCAGCGTTCTGGCCGGTCTCCTCGTGCTCGGCGCGCTGTTGCTGCCGAACCAGCTCGAACGGATCACTTTCACCGCCTTCCTGCGCATCCCGGCCGAAGGCATCCTGCTCGCGGGCCTGTTGCTCGCGCTGCCGGCCCGGGCGAGACGCGTCACGGCGGTCGTCGCGGGCCTGTTGCTGGGGACGCTGACCCTCGTCAAGGCCCTCGACATGGGCTTCTACTCGGTGCTGGTCCGCCCCTTCGACCTGGTCCTCGACTGGGTCCTGCTCGACGACGCGGCCGCGTGGGTGCGGGAGTCGTTCGGCCGGAGCGGCGAGGTGCTCGCCGTCGCCGCGGCGCTGCTCCTCGTCGTCGTCGTGCTCGTCCTGACGACGCTGGCGACGGTGCGGCTGACGAACCTGATGGTCCGCCACCGCCCGGTGGCCGCCCGCACCACGCTGATCCTCGGCACCGCGTGGATCACCTGCGTCACGCTCGGCGTGCAGTTCGGCGACATCCCGGTCGCCTCCAAGATCGACGCCGAACTCGTCGACAACCGGATCCAGCAGGTGCAGGCGGGACTGCGGGACGCCGACGTCTTCCGCGGACAGGCCGCGGTCGACGCCTTCGCGAACACGCCGCCGGACCGGTTGCTGACCGGCCTGCGCGGCAAGGACGTGCTGTTCACGTTCATCGAGAGCTACGGCCGTACCGCCATCGAGGACCCGGCGATGGCACCGCGCGTCGACGCGGTCCTCAAGGAGGGCACCGCCGACCTGAAGGCGGCCGGGTTCGCCGCGCGCAGCGGCTGGCTCCGGTCCCCCGTGACCGGCGCCGGCAGCTGGCTGGCCCACTCCACGTTCCTGTCCGGCCTGTGGATCAAGAACCAGCAGCGCTACCGCAACCTCACCTCCAGCGACCGCATGACCCTGACCCGCTACTTCCGCAAGACCGGTGCCTGGAGCACGGTCGGCATCGTGCCCGGGGTGCGCCGCGCCTGGCCGGAGGGCAGGTTCTTCGGCCTCGACCACATCTACGACTCCGAGCACCTCGGCTACCACGGCCCGTACTTCAGCTGGACGCCCGTGCCCGACCAGTTCAGCCTGGAGGCCTTCCAGCGGCTGGAGTTCGGCAGGAAGGACCGGGGCCCGATGATGGCGGAGATCATCCTGGCCTCCAGCCACAACCCCTGGGCCCCCGTCGCCCACATGATCGACTGGAACGACCTCGGCGACGGCTCGGTCTTCGAACGGATCAAGAAGGAGGGCAAGGACCCCAAGGAGGTCTGGAAGAACCCGGAGAGCGTCCGTGCCGAGTACCGGGGCGCCATCGAGTACTCGCTGCGCAGCCTCACCGGGTTCCTGCGCCGCTACGGCGACGACGACACCGTCCTGGTCTTCCTCGGCGACCACCAGCCGGTGCCGACCGTCACCGCGGGCAGCACCAGCCGCGAGGTGCCGGTCACGATCGTCGCCCGCGATCCGAAGATCCTCGACCGGATCTCCGACTGGGGCTGGACGGAGGGTCTCAAGCCCGCCCACGACGCGCCCATCTGGCCGATGAACCGGTTCCGCGACCGCTTCATGACGGCGTACGGCCCCAGCGGCGGCTGAGCCGCCCGCCTCACCGGTCCAGGAAGGCGACGACCCGGCGTACGAACCACTCCGGGTCGTCCAGCCACGGGAAGTGGCCGGCACCGGGCTGGACCGTGAACTCGGCGGCCGGGAAGGCGTCGGCGGCGCGGCGGGCGAGGTCGGGGCTGGGGCCGCCGTCGAGTTCGCCCGCGTGCACCAGGACCGGGGCGGTCAGCGCCTTGAGCGCGGCACGGGTCGCGTCCGGGTCGAAGGCGCCGTCGGCGAAATAGACGCCTTCCGCCTCCTCGTTGGTCTGCTCCTCGGTGGCCGCGTCATGCGCCTCGGCGGCGGCGTCCCACCGGCCGTAGAAGAAGGGGACGAACGCCGGGTCGAAGTCGCCCTCCCCCGCCAGCCAGGCCTCCAGGGCCGAGAACCCCTGCGCGAACCAGGGCTCGTGCGCGCGCAGTCGCGCCGCGGCCAGCCGGTCCTCGGCGGTGGCCCGCAGACCGAGGGCCGACGGGTTGGCGGTGATCAGCGCGAGCCGCCGCACGCGCCGCGGATACCGCGCCGCGTACAGCGTCCCCAGGCAGCCGCCCGCCGAGTGCGCGAGCAGATCCATGTGCTCCAGCCCCATGTGAGCTCGCAATGCCTCCACGTCGTCGACCATGTGGTCGCAGCGGTACGTCGCCGGATCGGCCGGTATCGCGGAGTCACCGGTGCCCCGCAGGTCGAGCAGGACCAGCCGGCGATGGGCGGTCAGGCCGCCGAGGTCGCCGAGGTAGACGGAGGCCCGCATCGCTCCTCCGGGCAGGACGACGAGGGGCTCACCCTCGCCGCGGACGTGGTAGGCGAGCTCGGTCCCGTCGGGCGCGGTGAACGTAGGCATGCCGCCGATCATGGGCGCCCGCCGCACCCGACCGCAACTCCGATTCCCCGGGACGCGTGTCCCCTCCGGCGGCCGGGGCAAGGTCAAGAAGTGCGGGCAGACCTCTTGCCCGGGTCCCAATGGCCTGGATTACTGTCCCGGACAGATCGACCGAATGATCGGTCGCCCGAATCGGCACGATCGGCGAGGGAGTGGCCCCCCATGGCGGAAGCGACGGAGCTGTTCGACCCGGGGGAACGGCTGGACGCGGAGGCACTCAGGGCGCTGCAGCTGGAGCGGCTGCGGTCCTCGCTGCGGCACGCGTACGAGAACGTGCCCTTCTACCGGGCCTCCTTCGACAAGGCCGGAGTCCGGCCGGAGGACTGCCGCTCGCTGGACGACCTGGCCCGCTTCCCCTTCACCACCAAGGCCGACCTGCGGGAGAACTACCCGTACGGCATGTTCGCCGTGCCCCGCGACCGCATCCGCCGCATCCACGCGTCGAGCGGCACCACCGGGCGCCCCACGGTGGTCGGCTACACGGAGAACGACCTGTCCATGTGGGCCGACATGGTGGCGCGCTCGATCCGGGCGGCGGGCGGGCGGCCCGGCGACACGGTTCATGTGGCGTACGGCTATGGGCTGTTCACCGGCGGTCTGGGCGCCCACTACGGCGCCGAACGCCTCGGCTGTACGGTCGTCCCGGCGTCCGGCGGCATGACGGCCCGCCAGGTGCAGCTGATCCAGGACCTCGAACCCGGCATCATCATGGTCACCCCCTCGTACATGCTGACGTTGCTCGACGAGTTCGAACGGCAGGGCGTGGACCCGCGGAGCACCTCGCTGCGGGTCGGCGTGTTCGGCGCCGAGCCGTGGACCGAGCAGATGCGGCGCGAGATCGAGGAGCGGTTCGCGATCGACGCGGTCGACCTGTACGGGCTGTCGGAGGTCATCGGCCCGGGTGTCGCCCAGGAGTGCGTGGAGACGAAGGACGGCCTGCACATCTGGGAGGACCACTTCTTCCCGGAGGTCGTCGACCCGATCACGGGCGAGGTGCTGCCGGAGGGCGAGGAGGGCGAACTGGTCTTCACCTCGCTCACCAAGGAGGGCATGCCGGTCATCCGTTACCGGACCAGGGACCTGACCCGGTTGCTGCCGGGCACGGCCCGGGTGTTCCGACGGATGCAGAAGATCACCGGGCGCAGCGACGACATGGTGATCCTGCGCGGGGTCAATCTGTTCCCGACGCAGATCGAGGAGATCGTGCTGCGCACCCCGGGCGTCGCCCCGCACTTCCAGCTGCGTCTGACCCGGGAGGGCCGTCTGGACGCGCTCACGGTGCGGGCCGAGGCGCGGCCCGACGCGAGCGCCGAGGCGCGGGAGTCGGCCGCGCGGAGCATCGCCGCCGCCGTGAAGGACGGCATCGGCGTGTCCGTCGCGGTCGAGATCGTCGAGCCGGAGTCCCTGGAGCGGTCCGTGGGCAAGATCCGGCGCATCGTGGACCTGCGGCAGCGCGGCTGAGGGCGGCGGCGTCAGGCGCGGGAGGCGGGTTTGGTCACCCGGAACGCGAACTGGCCGCAGAAGGTGAGCTTGCGCAGGTTCACCAGCGCCGTCCGCCGCCGCGTCCTGCGCGCCCAGGTGTCGATCTCCGTGTTGAGCGGGGACTCCTCCTCCCAGTACCGGCCGTACTGCTTCTTCCGGGTGGAGTGGTAGGTGCGCATGATCAGGGTCACGCCGTCGAGGGAGGGCCGGATCTCGTCCAGGGCGAGCCCGGCCTCCTCGACCAGCACGCGGAATCCGTACGGCGTGTAGTTCCACAGGCTGAAGGAGTGGTAGGGCTCGAACTGCGAGGTGCTGCCGATGAACAGCCCGCCAGGTCGCAGGACCCGGCCCACCTCGCGCAGGAGCTCCCTGGGGCGCGCGACGTGCTCGAAGACCTGGTGCGAGTAGATGAGCGGCACGCCGTCCGTGCGGAACGGGAGGCGGACGCCGTCGTAGTACACCACCGGGTCCTGGCCGGGCCGGCGCTGATGGGCCTCCGGTGAGTCCCGGATGTCGACCCCCACCCAGCGCACCTTCGGATCGTGTCGCCGGAAGAGACCGGCGGACGTGCCGCGACCGCAGCCGAGGTCGACCACCCGGTCCGGCGCCCCCGCGGAGCTCATGGCCTCGTCGAGGTAGTAGCGGGAATTGACTTGGCGCGCGTGGTCGTCGGGGATGCAGTCGTGCATGAGTTCCCACAGGGTCGACATGTCCTGAGGTTACGGAGGGGCCACCCCCTGGGCCAGGGCCGGGCGGTGGTTCGTGGCGGGCGTCATCCCTTGGGGTGAACGGGGCGCCCGCGGCGCTGCCGGGCGGGAGATTCCGGACAGGTCGTGGGCCGCCACGCTGTTGCGGTCGGCGACCGAGCGGCCGAACGCGTGGTGCGGCCACAGTCCCCCCGCCATCCGGCGGCTGCGCTCGCTCCAGTCCAGGGCCTCGGGGCCGCGCGCCTTGTAGAAGTTCAGGGCGTAGCCGCCGGAGTGGATCCGCAGCAGGCTGAACCCGCCCGGATATTCCTTGGCGGCGCCGACCTCCTGCAGGGTGACGTGCGGGGCGAGCGGCAGGACGGTGCGCTTGTTGCGGTGGGTGTGGCCGGCGTGGTGCAGGAAGACGCCCGGGGCGGCGGCGTAGGCCTCCAGGATCGAGCGGGCCTGGCGGCGGCCGAGGCGCTGCCCGGCGCTCACCGGGAAGAGGGAGTCGCGCACGGTCAGCGGGTGGTGGCCGAAGACCACGGTGGGCTGTTCCGCGTTCGCGCGCAACCGGCGCCGGAGCCAGGACAGTTGCTCGGCACCGAGCCCGCCCGCGTCGGCGCCGTTGCCGCGTTTCTCGTACGTGTCCAGGCCGATGATCCGCAGTCCGGCCACGTCCCGGGCGAAGTATCCGGGGCCGTCCTCCTCGCCGAAGCCCCGGCAAAAGGCGTCGCCGCCGTCGCCCGCGCGCCCGCCCCGCTCGGGGCGGGGCCGGTCGTGGTTGCCCCGGACGACGAAGTAGTCCCGCCCGTGGTCGCCGAAGCCGTTCAGGATCGCTCTGGCCTCGGCCAGGTCGCGCGGCGCGCCGCCCGCCGAGATGTCACCCGCGGCCAGCAGCAGGTCCGCCCCGCGGCGGCGGGCCTCGTCGACCAGGGCCCGGCCCATGATCTCCGGGTACGGGGCCAGTCCCGGGCGCTGGGAGATCCCGCGCAGCAGGGGGATTCCGGCCACCAGGCCGGCGGTGGTCTCGCCGAGGTGCAGGTCGTTGCAGAGCGCGAGGGACAGGAGGTGGCGGCCGGGCGGGGGCTCGGGGGTGGTGAAGGAGTACGGGCCGCCGTGCGAGCCGAGGCCGTGCCGTGAGGTGCCCGCGGCGTTGCCGCGCACCAGGTGCAGCGATGTGGGCACGGCGGCCACGCCCCGCGAGCGGGCCTGGTAGTAGTACGTCTGCCCGGGCTCCAGGCCGGTGAGCTCCACGTGGTGGTGAGCGGTGGGCCGGTCCTCGCCCGCGGTGCGGTGGAGGCGGGCGGGGTGGGTGCCGTAGACGACTTCACCCTCCGTGACGGCGGGCAGCATGCGGCCCGGGCCGTCGTCGGTGCCGGGCACGCCGGTGTACCACGTGATGACGGCGCGGTCCTCGGTGAGGGTGACCAGTTCCAGGTGGACGGCTGCGACGGGGTGGGGGTGACGGGGACGGAGGCGGTGTGCGGCGGCGGCCCGCAGCAGGGCGGGGGCGAGCAGCAGGCCGGAGCGCAGTACCTCACAGGGACCGGGGACGGCCGCGAGGGCGGCGAGGGGAGCGGAGAAGCAGCAGCGCATGTCTGTTGTGTGCGCGTGCGCCGTGAACGGCGGACGTGGTGACGGCAGCCGTGTCGGGTATGGAACCGGACTTCTTGTGGCCTCACCGCGCGTGACCGCACCGGCGCGGCCGACGGGTCACCGGGTGAGGCCGGACGGTACGGCCTCCTCGACGGCGTCGGCCGTACGGCCCCGGTCCCAGGTCGCGTGCCGGACCAGCGCGACCGACGCCGACAGCGCCACCAGCCCCGTCACACCCGGCCACCCCAGCCACCCGTACGCCCGCACGCCGAGCCACGAGCCCGCGCTGCCCCCGAGGAACGCGCACGTCATGTAGGCCGTGTTGACACGGGCCCGGGCCTGGGGCCGCAGCGAGAAGATCCGCGCCTGGTTGGCGACCTGCCCGCACTGGGCCGCCACGTCGAGCAGCACCATGCCGCCGGCCAGCGCGACCAGCCCGGCCGCGCCGCCCGTGCCGCCGAGCGTGAGCACGCCCGCCGAACCGATGACCCCGAGCAGCGAGCACAGGCTCACGGCGTCGGACCCCGTGCGGTCGGCCGCGCGCCCGGCGAACGGCGTGCAGAACATGCTCGCGGCGCCGACCAGGCCCAGCACGCCCACGGTCTGCGCTCCCCTGCCGTACGCCGGTCCGGTCACGAGCAGGGTGAGCGTGGTCCAGGCGGCGCTGAAGCCGGCGAAGACCATGGCCTGGTAGAGGCAGGAGCGGCGCAGGTCGGGCTCCTCGCGCCACAGGCGCACGGGGGCGGCGATGAGCTCCCGGTAGCGCTCCCGCGACGGCGGGGTCGTGGCCGGGACCACGCGGGACAGGGCCGCCGCGAGGGCGAGGAGGGCCGCCGAGGCCACCAGGTAGGGGGCGCGCCAGCCCAGCCATGCGCCGAGGGTGCCGCTGAAGGTGCGGGCCAGCAGGATGCCGCCGATCAGGCCGCTGAGGAGCGTGCCGGTGACCGCGCCGCGCCGGTCGGCGGGGACCAGGCCGGCGGCCATCGGGATGATGATCTGCGGCACGACCGTGGTGACGCCGGTGACCGCGCTCGCGGCGACCAGGACCGGGAGTGTGGGGGCGGTTCCGGCGGCGAGCAGTCCGAGGGCGGTCAGGGCGAGCAGCGTGACGATGAGCCGGCGGGGCGGCAGCCGGTCGCCCAGCGGGACGATCAGGAAGATGCCGGCCGCGTAGCCGAGTTGGGCCGCGGTGACCACGAGGGCCGCCGAGCCGGCCGTGACGTTCAGGTCGGCGGCCACCAGCGAGCTGATGGCCTGCGGGAAGTAGATGGTGGAGACGCCCACGCCGCAGGCGAGGGCCAGGACGAGGATCACCCACCGGGGCGTGGTCGGCGGTGCGCAGGAGGCGGGCACGCGGACACCTCACACGGGAATCGGTTCACATGGCCGACTGACGTACGCCGACGACCCGGTCGGCGCCATCCTCGGCCGCGTCACTCGCGAGGCGCTCGAATCGTGGAGGCGGCTAGTCCGCGAAGCGGTCGCGCAGTGCCCGTTTGAGGATCTTGCCGCTCGCGTTGCGCGGCAGCGCGTCGACGAACAGGATCCGTTTCGGTGCCTTGAAGGGCGGCAGCTTCTCGCGGGCGTGGGCGACGAGTTCGTCCTCGGTGACCTCGGCGCGCCGCACGACGACCGCCGTGACGGCCTCGATCCAGCGCTCGTCGGGGAGGCCGATCACGGCGGCCTCGGCGACGGCCTCGTGCGTGTACAGGGCGTCCTCGACCTGGCGTGAAGCGATCAGTACGCCACCGGAGTTGATGACGTCCTTGACCCGGTCGACGATCGTGAAGTAGCCGTGCGCGTCCCGCACGGCCATGTCCCCCGAGTGGAACCAGCCGTCGCGAAAGGCCTCGGCTGTCTCCTCGGGCTTCTCCCAGTAGCCCTCGCACAACTGCGGTGAGCGGTAGACGACTTCACCGGGCGTGCCGTCGGGCACGTCCTCGCCGTCGGAGTCGACCACGCGGGCGTCCACGAAGAGCACGGTGCGGCCGCAGGAGTCCAGCCGGCCCTTGTGTTCGTCGGGGCCGAGCACGGTGGCCAGCGGGCCGATCTCGCTCTGGCCGAAGCAGTTGTACAGGGCGAGCTTCGGGAACCGCTCGCGCAGCCGCTCCAGGACGGGCACCGGCATGATCGACGCGCCGTAGTAGGCCTTGCGCAGGCCGCCCAGGTCCCGGGTGGCGAAGTCGGGGCGGTGGGTGAGGCCGATCCACACGGTCGGCGGGGCGAACAGGCTGTCCACGCGGCCGGCTTCGATCAGGTCGAAGAGCCTGTCCCCGTCCGGTGCGGCCAGGATGACGTTGGTCGCGCCGACCGCGAGGTAGGGCAGCAGGAACACGTGCATCTGGGCCGAGTGGTACAGCGGCAGGGCGTGCGCGGGCCGGTCGCCGGCGCTCAGGTCGAGCGCGGCGATCGCGCTCAGGTACTCGTGCACCAGGGCCCGGTGGGTCATCATCGCGCCCTTGGGCAGCGCGGTGGTGCCGGAGGTGTAGAGCAGCTGCACCAGGTCCTCGGTGCGCGGCTCGGGACCCTCGTACGGCGCGGTCGTGGCGAGCCGCGTAAGGAACGAGTCGTCGCTGTCCCGCAGTGGCATCACCCGTAGGCCGTCCGGCAGTTGCCCGGCGAGGCCCGGGTCGGCGAGCACCAGCGTGCTGCCCGACTGGCCGACGATGTAGGCGAGGTCCTGCCCGGTCAGGTTCTGGTTGACCGGCACGTGCACGAGTCCCGCGCGGGAGCAGGCGAGGAAGGCGATCAGGTAGGCGTCGGAGTTGTGGCCGTAGGCACCGACCCGGTCGCCGGGGACGAGGCCCTCGCCCAGGAGGAGACCCGCCGCGCGGGAGACGGCCTCGTCGAGTTCCGCGTACGTCCATGTGCGGTCGTTGTACTCCACCGCGACGCGCGCGGGGGTGCGCCGGGCGCTGCGCCGCAGCACCCCGTCGACCGTGCTGCCCTGTGCCTGCGTCATGACACATGATCCTCTGTCCGCCGCGAGGGCGAGGTCAAGGACCCGGGGCCACGGGCTGCCACGGAGTGCCGCGGCGGGCGGTCACACCGGGCGGGTGCGGCCCTCCCAGTACGGGTCCCGCAGGCGTCGCTTGTACAGCTTTCCGTTGGGATCGCGGGGCATCTCGGCGATGAAGTCGACGCTCTTGGGGCGCTTGTACCCGGCGAGCTGTCCGGCGCAGTGGGCGAGCAGCGCGGCGGCCAGGTCGGGCCCGGGTTCGTGGCCCGGCGCGGGCTCGACGACCGCCTTGACCTCCTCGCCCCAGTCGTCGTGCGGGATGCCGAAGGCGGCTGCGTCGGCGACGGCGGGGTGGGCGAGCAGGGCGGACTCGATCTCGGCGGGGTAGATGTTGACCCCGCCCGAGATGATCATGTCGATCTTGCGGTCGCGGAGGAAGAGGTAGCCGTCCTCGTCGAGGTGGCCGAGGTCGCCGACGGTGAAGAAGTCGCCGATGCGGTTCTTCTTCGTCTTGGCCTCGTCCTTGTGGTACGAGAAGCCGCCGGTGTTCATCTTCAGGTAGACGGTGCCGAGTTCGCCGGGCGGGAGCCGGTTGCCGTCGTCGTCGAAGATCGCGAGTTCGCTGATCGGCCAGGCCTTGCCGACGGTGCCGGGCTTCTTCAGCCAGTCCTCGGCGGTCGCGAAGGCCCCGCCGCCCTCGCTGGCCGCGTAGTACTCCTCCACGCAGTGGCCCCACCAGTCGATCATGGCCCGCTTCACGTGGTCGGGGCAGGGGGCGGCGCCGTGGATGGCGTGCCGCATGGACGAGACGTCGTACGCCTGCCTGGTGTCCTGCGGCAGGGCGAGGAGCCGGTGGAACTGGGTCGGGACCATATGGGTGTGCGTGCAGTCGTGGGTGTCGATGAGGCGGAGCATCTCCTCGGGCGTCCACTTGTCCATCAGCACCAGCCGGTGGCCGATGTGCAGCGACGCGCCCGCGAACTGCAGGACGGCCGTGTGGTACAGCGGTGAGCAGACGAGGTGCACGTTGTCGTCGAAGGGCTGGATGCCGAAGATGCCGAGGAAGCCGCCGAGGTAGGACTCTTCGGGGGCCTTGCCGGGCAGCGGGCGCCGGATGCCGCGCGGGCGGCCGGTGGTGCCCGAGGTGTAGTTCATGACCCAGCCCAGGGTGCGGTCGGCGGGCGCGGAGTCCGGTTGTCCGTGGAGGAGTTCGGCGTACGGCCGAAAGCCCTCGACCGTGCCGACGGCGTACCGGTGCGTCGCCGGGAGTCCCGCCTCGTCGGCGGCGTGCCGGGCGGGCTCCGCGAACCGCTCGTGCGCGACGAGCACCTTGGCGCCGGAGTCGGAGACGATCCAGGCGATCTCCGGGCCGACCAGGTGGTGGTTGACCGGGACGAGATAGAACCCGGCCTGGGAGGCGGCGAGATACGCCGTGAAGAACTCGACGCCGTTGGGCAGGACGACGGCGAAGGCGTCGCCGCGTTCCAGGCCAGCGGCGCGCAGGCCGTGCACGAGCCGGTTGGCGGCGGCGTGCAGTCGTCCGGCGGTCCACTCCTCGCCGTCGGGGGCGACGAGGACGCCGCGGTCGGGGTCCTGGGTGGCCTGGGCCCAGAAGCCGGTGGGGGGTGTGCTCACTGGCCGCTCCTTCCGGCGATGCGGTTGATACGGTCCACGGCTTCCTCGAAGCCGCGGGTGAGGTCGTCGAAGACGGCCTGGACGCTGCGTTCGCTGGTCATCCGGCCGACGATCTGACCGACGGGTGTGCCGAGCAGCGGCTCGACCTCGTACTTCTGGATGCGCGAGACGGCCTCGGCGACCAGCAGGCCCTGCAGGGGCATCGGGAGGGTGCCGGGCCCGCCCGGATCGTCCCAGGCGTCCGTCCATTCGGTGCGCAGCTGGCGGGCCGGCTTCCCGGTCAGGGCCCGGGAGCGGACGGTGTCGCCGGACCCGGCGGCGAGGAGCTTGCGGGTCAGGGCGGGCGAGTGGAGATCGGCCTCGGTCGTGGTCAGCCACAGGGAGCCCAGCCACACTCCCTGGGCGCCGAGCGCGAGGGCCGCGGCCACCTGCTGTCCGCTGCCGATGCCGCCCGCCGCCAGTACGGGCAGCGGGTCGACGGCCTCGACGACCTCGGGTGTCAGCACCATGGAGGCGATCTCGCCCGTGTGGCCGCCGGCCTCGTAGCCCTGGGCCACGACGATGTCGATGCCCGCGTCCTTGTGCTTGCGGGCGTGCCGGGCGCTGCCCGCGAGCGCGGCGACGAGCACGCCGCGGTCGTGGGCGCGGGCCACGATGTCGGCGGGCGGGGAGCCGAGGGCGTTGGCGAGCAGCTTGATCGGGTAGTTGAAGGCGACGTCGAGCTGGGTGCGGGCCACCTGCTCCATCCAGCCGGTGATGCGCCAGCCGGAGGCCTCCCCCCGCGCCAGTTCGGGCACGCCGTACTTGGTGAGGGTCTCCTGGACGAACGCCCGGTGCCCCTCGGGGATCATCGCCTCCACGTCGGCCTCGGTCACGCCCTCGACCTTCTTGGCGGGCATCACGACGTCCAGCCCGTAGGGCCTGCCCTCGGCGTGCGCCTCGATCCAGTCGAGGTCGCGTTTGAGGTCGTCGGGGGCCGTGTAGCGGACCGCGCCGAGCACGCCGAAGCCGCCGGCCCGGCTGATGGCCGCGGCGACGGCGGGGAACGGCGTGAAGCCGAAGACGGCGTGCTCGACTCCCAGTTGCTTGCTCAGCTCCGTCTGCATGGGCGCAGGATGCCGCAGTCCTCCGGACGACGGAAGGCCTATTCTGATACACCGTCAGATTTCTGCTGACCGGGCGGCGCGCCGCCGGATTTCGCGGGCGGCCTTCCCGGGCGGCGACTTCACGCCGACTTCCGGGCGGCCCGGTTGACACCCTGCACAGGCGGCACGAGGGTTTCAGCGGCGCTACGACGGGAGGCTCCTCGATGGCCGAAGACGCGGCGGACCGGGACACGGGCGACGGCCGCGGGCCGACACGCCGCCAACTGGGCAGTGCCGCCTTGGCCCTGGGCGGCGCGCTGACGCTCGCCCCCTTCCCGGCCGGCCTCGCCGCCGCGGCGCCACCGAAGTCCGCGTCCGGCCACCCCACCCTGCGCCACGGCACACCGGAGCGCGCCGGACTCCTCGCCCCGCACCTGCGGCAACTCGTCACGGACGCCGAGACGTTCCTCGGCCCGTCCCCCAAACACCCCTGGTACGCGGGCGCCGTACTGCTCGCCGGGCGCGGCGGCACCGTGGCCCTGCACCGGCCGATCGGGATGGCGGTGCGCTACGCGGCGTACGACGAGAAGACCGACACCGGCGTCGAGTTCCCGGCCGAGGGGCAGATCCCCATGGCCGAGGACACCGTCTTCGACCTGGCCTCCGTCTCCAAGCTGTTCACCTCGCTGCTGGCCGTGCGGCAGTGGGAGCGGGGCGCCCTGGAGCTGGAGGCGCCGGTCGCCTCGTACGTCCCGGAATTCGGGGCCGCGGGCAAGCAGGGCATGACGATTCGTCAACTGCTCACCCACACCTCGGGCTTCCGCCCCTGGATCCCGCTGTACAACGCGCCGACGCACGAGGCGAAGCTGCGCCTGATCTACGACGAGGCGCCGCTGAACCCGCCCGGCACCGCCTACCTCTACTCGGACCTGAACCTGATCTCCCTCCAGTTGGTGCTGGAGCGGATCACCGGCCGCACCCTGGACGTCCTCCTGCACGACGACATCACCGCCCCGCTCGGCCTGCGCCGTACCCGCTACAACCCGCCCGCCTCCTGGAAGCCCAGGATCGCGGCGACCGAGGACGCGCGCAGGCCGTGGTCGGGGCTCGACCGCGGACTGGTGTGGGGCGAGGTGCACGACGAGAACGCGTACAGCCTCGGCGGTGTCGCGGGGCACGCCGGGGTGTTCTCCTGCGCGTGGGACCTCGCCGTGCTCGGCCGCACCCTGCTCAACGGCGGCGCCTACGGCCGGGCGCGCATCCTTCGGCCGGAGTCGGTGGAGCTGATGTTCACCGACTTCAACACCGCCTTCCCCGGCGACGAGCACGGGCTCGGCTTCGAGCTCTACCAGCACTGGTACATGGGTGCGATGGCCACCCCGCGCACGGCGGGCCACACCGGTTTCACCGGTACCTCGCTGGTCCTCGACCCGTCGACCGACTCCTTCCTCGTCGTGCTCGGCAACTCGGTGCATCCGGTGCGCGGTTGGCGCTCCGGATCCGCTCCCCGGGTGGCCGCGGGCAACAACCTGGCGCGTGCCGTGCCCGTCCGCCCGGCGCGCGGCCGTACGGCCTGGTTCACGGGCATGGTGAACGCCACGACCGCGACGCTCACCCTGCCCGCGCTCGACACCTCCGCGGGCGCCGCCCGCCTGCGCTGCGCCCTGTGGTGGGACACCGAGCCCCGCTCGGACCTGCTCGCCCTGGAGTCCTCCACGGACGACGGCGCCACCTGGCGGCCGGTCCCCTTCACGACCGTCCGGCACGGCGCGGCCCCGCAGGACCACCCGGCCGGCACCGTCACGGGCTGGTCCGGGCGCGTCTGGCACCGGCTGACCGCGGAGCTTCCGGCCGACCGGCACCTCGCCCTCCGCTGGCGCGGCACGACGGACCGGCTCTATGTCGGCCGGGGCGGGTACGTGGACGCCCTGCGGGTGGAGGCGGGCGACACGGTGGTGTTCGACGAGGCGCGCCCGGCGGACGGGGCACGCCTCGTGGCCGTCGGCTGGGAGCCGTCGGCCGACTAGGCCGGGGGCGACGGGGCCGACGGCGGCCGGCCGTCGGCGATCAGTCCGTGGGCGCGGCGGTCTCCAGTACCGCCATGGCCGCGTTGTGCCCCGGCACCCCGCTCACCCCTCCGCCGCGCACCGCGCCCGCCCCGCACAGCAGGACGTTGGCGTGCCGGGTCTCCACGCCCCAGCGGCCGGTGTCCTCCTGGGCGTACGGCCAGGCGAGGTCGCGGTGGAAGATGTTGCCGCCGGGCAGGCGCAGGTCGCGTTCGAGGTCCAGCGGGGTCTTCGCCTCGATGCAGGGGCGGCCGTCGGCGTCGGTGGCCAGACAGTCGGCGAGCGGTTCGGCGAGGTGGACGTCGAGCTGGGCGAGGGTGGACTTCAGGAGCGCGTCGCGTACGGCGTCGTTGTCCCGGGCGAAGAGCCGGGCGGGCGTGTGCAGGCCGAACAGGGTGAGGGTCTGGTAGCCGCGTTCGACCAGTTCCGGGCCGAGGATCGTGGGGTCGGTCAGGGAATGGCAGTAGATCTCGGAGGGCGGCGCGGCGGGCAGCTCGCCGGACGCGGCCTGGGCGTGGGCGGCGGCCAGTTGGCCGTACCCCTCGGCGATGTGGAAGGTGCCGGCGAACGCCTCCCTCGGGTCGACGGAGGTGTCCCGCAGCCGGGGCAGCCGCTTGAGGAGCATGTTCACCTTGAGCTGGGCGCCCTCGGCGGGCGTGGGCGCCTCGTCGCCGGTGAGGGCGGCGAGTTCCTGCGGGGAGGCGTTCACCAGGACGTGCCGGGCGGCGGCGACGCCCTCGCCGTCGGCGGTGCGGTAGGTGACCTCGGCCGTCCGCCCGTCCGTCTCGATACGCAGGGCCTCGTGACCGGTGGCGATCACCGCGCCGGCGGCCCGTGCAGCGGCGGCCAGCGCGTCGGTCAGGGCGCCCATGCCGCCGACCGGCACGTCCCAGGCGCCGGTGCCGCCGCCGATGACGTGGTAGAGGAAGCAGCGGTTCTGCCGCAGGGAGGCGTCGTGCGCGTCGGCGAAGGTGCCGATGAGGGCGTCGGTGAGGACCACGCCCCGCACCAGGTCGTCGGTGAAGTGCTCCTCGATCGCGGCGCCGATCGGCCGCTCGAACAGGTCCCGCCAGGCGTCCTCGTCGTCGACGCGACGGCGCAGTTCCTCGCGCGTGGGCAGGGGTTCGGTGAGGGTGGGGAAGACGCGCTCGGCGACCCGGGCCGTCATGGCGTAGAAGCGCTGCCAGGACGCGTATTCGCGCTCGCCGCCGGTCAGCCGGGCGAAGGCCTCGCGGGTGCGCCCCTCCCCGCCGCCGACGAGCAGCCCAGTGGGACGGCCGTCCCGCTCCACCGGGGTGTACGAGGAGATGGTGCGGCCCCGGACACGGAAGTCCAGGCCGAGGTCGCGCACGATCTTCTGCGGCAGCAGGCTGACCAGATAGGAGTAGCGGGACAGCCGGGCTTCCACCCCGGCGAAGGGGCGCGTCGAGACGGCGGCGCCGCCGGTGTGGTCCAGCCGCTCCAGGACCAGCACGGACCGTCCGGCCCGGGCCAGGTAGGCGGCGGCGACCAGGCCGTTGTGGCCACCGCCGACGATCACGGCGTCATACGTCCGGTTTCCCTCGTGTGCAGGCATGGTTCTTGGTAACACGCGATGATCCGCGCCGGCGAGAGCACGGTGCGCCCGGGGGCCCGGCCCTGGTCGGGCGGGCCCCCGGGCGGGT
>NZ_JBSHAQ010000076.1:0-36447 GCF_053611585.1 Streptomyces sp. NPDC054794
GGGATTCTCCGCCCACGGCGCACGTCCGCAACGCCCTGCGCAAGGACCTTGTGCGCCGGGCGTTTTCGGCCCAGGCCGGCGCACCGCCGGGCGCCGCGCGGCATCAGGTGCCGGATGGCACGCTGACCGGCTGCGACAGGGTGGCCCTGATGCGCCGGGTCTCCTCGTCGGCGAGGACTTCGAACTGGTCGCCGATCAGGGCGTCCATGGTCAGCTCGGCCACGGTGGCGGGGCTGATCTTCGATGCGTTGGTCCAAGCGCTGAGGTCCGTGTCCACGAAGCCGGCATGCACCCCGACCACCAGGGTTCCCTTCGGGTGCAGGGCCTGCCGCAGGGAGTCCGTCAGTGACCACTGTGCGGCCTTGGAGGCCGCGTATCCGGGGAACTGCGGTTGGCCGATCCAGGACGCCAGCGAGAGCATGTTGACCAGTGCTCCGCCGCCGTTGCGGGCCAGGACCGGGGCGAAGGCCCGGGCCACGGCCCAGGTGCCGAAGTAGTTGACCTCCATCGCCTGGCGTGCACCGTCGAAGGTGCCTTCCAGGAGCTGGGTGCTCGCGCCGCCGACTCCCGCGTTGTTGATCACGATGGAGACGTCGTTCGCGAGGGCGGCGGCCGCGGCGACGTCCTCATGGTCGGTGACGTCCAGGCGCAGCGGGACGAGGTCGGCATCTGTCACGTCGGCCGGGTCGCGGACGGCGGCGTAGACCTTTGCTGCGCCGTGGTTGATCAGTGAGCGGGCGAACGCGCGGCCGATGCCGCGATTGGCACCTGTCACCAGGGCGACTGATCCTTTGATCTCCATCATGCTTCCTTTGCAACAGGCACGCCCCGTCCAGGTGGGCTCTTGGCAAGTGGTCGTCCGCCGGCCGGGAGGACCGGCATAAACGGGGGGAATCCGCCTGTGATCGGCTCGACGGCCGCTGCCGCACCATCCGGCGCGGCCGGAAGGGCATCCCACAGTCAGGCGTTCCCGAGCGGCTCGAGTCCAGCGCGCCGCTCCTGGGTCCCAGGCTAGCGTCTAGATTTATATATGCAAGTCAGACTAAGTCGGATTGAAGTGGATTGATCAGGAACTGCACCGCTCCGGGTGCTGTGCAATGCTGCGGCCGCTGAAGGCGCGAGGTGCGTGGCTGCGGCGGCGGGCAGGGGATGGGTGGCCTGCCCGCCAGCCCTGGCCGGCGGGCAGGCGCAGGAGCGCGCGGGGTGGGCGGTGCGGGTGCCGTGGGCCGGGAGGCCGCGCGCGGTCAGGGCGCCACGGTGAGGGGCAGATGCGGGGCGTGGCGTCGCTTCTGCAGGCGTGCCGGTCGAAGCGGTGGCCGGAAGTCTGAATTGCAAGATGCAACTCAGGCGGTAGACTCGTTTGCTGCAGCGTGCCGCAGCCGGCACATGCCCGAGTCGGCACCATGCGGGAGGTGGGCAGTGTCAACCGAACGGCAGTGGTCAGGCCCCACGGACGACGAACCGGCGTGCTCCATCGAGCGCAGTCTGCAGATACTCGGCGAGCGCTGGTCCTTCCTGGTGCTCCGCGAGATCTTCGCCGGCAAGCACAAGTTCGCCGAGATCCAGTCCGCCCTGGGCATCGCATCGAACCTGCTCAGCGCCCGGCTCAAGCTTCTTGTCGAAAGCGGCGTGCTGTGCACGCAGACCTATCAGGAGCCGGGCAGCAGGCCGCGGCAGAGCTATCACCTGACGGAGGCGGGGCGCGACCTGCGGGTGGTGATGTCCGCACTCCAGCAGTGGGGCGACCTCCATCGCCCGCGCCCCTCGGGCCCCTCCGCGCTGCGGCGGACGCGCTCCGGCTCGCCCGTCCATGTGGGGTACGTCGACGACGACGGTCACGAGGTGCCCGTCACCGAGGTGGTCAGCGTCATGGACACGGTGGCCAGGACCTGACCGAAGTCGCGGGCAGGCCGAGCCGGCCCTCCCCGCTGACGGCTGGAGAGGTGCCGGCTGAGGCGGCGATCAGGCCGGCGGCCGCGAGGGCCAGGGCGCTGGTGGTGAAGCGACGCATGTGGGGTTCTCCCGCTGGTTCGGCCCGGCCGGTGGGGTGCCGGGCGGCTGACGGCATGACACCGCCGCCTGGTCTATGCGAGTAGAACTCGTGGAGTGAACAAAGAGTGACCTGCGCAGTCCTTGCCTGGCCTGACCAATCCTTTTCGAAGGCCCGTGATTGGCAGCGGAGTTCAGCGTCCCCCGCCTGGACCCATGCTGTGGTGGTCGACGATCACAGGTCGCGGCCCAGGGACTGGCTTGGCTCAGCGCGCACCAGGAGGCCCAGGCACGTGCCGTGCAGCACCGGCGTACAGCAGCCGTCGCCACCAAGCGACGGTGGCAACCACCACGGCGGCGGTCCGGTGACGAGATGTGAGGCGACCGAGTGCGGCGATGGACAGGGGTTCACGGCACGGGTGGTGGCTCGGAGTCGTCGCCGGGAATCAGGTCGGGCTGGGCCTCGATTCGTCCGTCGCGGATGTCGGCGCGTGTCCCAACTAATACACGCTCGGCCGTGCTTGGCAGCTGCACCGCGTCGCTGTCCTGCGGTCAGCTGGCTGTGGGGTGTTCGAATGCCTGGCGCGCTTCCTCGAGTATTGCTCGCCAGGATGTGATGTCGGGTCTGCGGCGCAGCAGGGTTCGGCGTTCGCGTTCGGTCATGCCGCCCCACACGCCGAACTCGATGCGGTTGTCGAGGGCTTCGGCCAGGCACTCGGTGCGTACCAGGCACCCATGGCACAGCGTCTTGGCCCGGTTCTGCTGGGCTCCCTGGACGAACAGCTCGTCCGGTTCGGCACTGCGGCAGGCCGCGCTCTCCACCCATTCGCCACTGGTCATGGCTTTCTCCTCAGCATCCGCAACGACCCTACGCTGTCCTACGTATGGAACGCTCGCCAGGCCTCAAAGCAGTCACGGTCCTGTGCGAAGACCCGGGGTGCCGCGGCGTGGGCCGTCGTCCGCCCATGCGCCAGGCCAACGCGTCGGGTTCTCGGACAGGTGTGATCTGCCGGGACGCCAGCTATAAGTGCTACGGGTGGGTAGCATCCGGCGCAACATACTAGGGATCAGGGAGCGTGAGTGCCGTGGCCGACGAGGCTGCCACCATTCAGGAAAAGTACGCGGGGTGAAGCTTCCCCTTGATCGTGGACACCTGGAGACTGGGGCTTGAGGTTCCAGAGGAAGTAGCACCAGGTGGGAAGCAAGTACACGAAGCGGTATACGGCGGAGTTCAAACGGGACGCAATCGCGCTCGTCGACTCCACAGGCCGGACGGTCACCGAAGTCGCCCGGGAGCTCGGGGTGAGCCCGGAGTCCCTGCGCAACTGGTACCGCCAAGCGAAGGTGGACCAAGGCGAAGGGCGCCCCGGCGAGCTGACCAGTGCCGAGCGTGAGGAGCTCAAGCGACTGCGGAAGCAGAATGCCGAGCAGGCCAAGACGATCGAGGTGCTGCGAAAAGCCGCGGTCTTCTTCGCGAAGGAGAGCGATCGATGAACGAGACGTACGCGTTCATCGAGGCGGAGAAGACCACCCACGGCGTCGCTTTCCTGTGCCGGCTGCTGAACGTGGCCCGCTCCTCCTTCTATGCCTGGCAGGCGGCGGCGAAAGGCCGCGCCGCACGGAAGGCGGCCGACGAGGCCCTGGCCCACGAGATCACCGTCATCCACGTCGCATCCCGCCACACGTACGGCGTCCCGCGCGTCCACGCCGAACTGCGGCGCCTGGGCCGGGCCGTGAACCGCAAACGCGTCGCCCGCGTCATGCGCGAACGCGGTATCCAGGGCGCCCACCGCCGCCGGCGGCACTCGCTGACCGGCCGGACAAGAAGGCGAGACCGGCCCCGGACCTGATCGGCCGCGACTTCCACGCCGAGCGGCCGGGCACGAAGCTGGTCGGGGACATCACCTTCCTCCCCACAGCCGAGGGCCGGCTCTACCTCGCCTGCTGGCTGGACCTGGCCACCCGCGAGGTCGTCGGATACGCCATGGCCGACCACCACCGCGCCTCCCTCGTCGTCGACGCCGTGAAGATGGCGCACGGCCGCGGCGGCCTGCAGCCCGGATGCATCACGCACTCGGATCGCGGCAGCGAATACACGTCAGCCGAATTCCGCCGGGAAATACGCGAGTTGGGCCTGCGACAAAGCTGCGGCCGCACCGGGTCATGCTTCGATAACGCGGCCGCGGAGAGCTTCTGGGCCCTGCTCAAGGAAGAGATCGGTACCCGCACCTGGCCCGACCGGGCCACCGCCCGCGCCGAGGTCTTCGCCTTCATCGAGACGTTCTACAACCGGCGCCGCCTGCGCAAGCACAAGGTCTTCGGCTACCTCACCCCAGCCGAGACCAGGCAGCGCCACCAGCACGCCCTCGCAGCATAGAGATCGAGTGTCCAAGATCACGGGGAAACTTCATGCTGCTGGGTGTCCCCTCGGGCAGGTCGTCTCCGGGCTCGCCCAGCTGCCGGGCAGCAGGCAGCACATCCTGTTGTCGATGCTGACGTACGCGAAGATCAAAGCGGTCGCCGTGTCTGAGGACGCCCGTCGGCGCGGGATCGGGGCCGTGCTGCTGGCACGGTGCGTGCAGGTGTACTGGCAGCTGGACTACACGCTGCTGTTCGACGAGTTCGACACCGAGCGCGCCCTGGGGCCGTACTACACGCGGCAGGGCTTCACCGTGCTGCGGTCCGGGCAGAGCATCGACGTCGGCACCCTGATCACCGGCATTCCGCTTCATCTCGGTGCCGGACCGGGCCTGACCTTCTTCCATCGGTGGCGGCCGCAGGACAGGTGACGGCCCTGCGGGAAACCAGCCCCATCGCGTGGCTTCAGCTCCGAGCCGCCATCAGGCCGCCAGGACATCCCGGAGCTCCCGTAGGGCGCGTTCGTGGTGGTGTTGGGCGGGGATCGCTTCGTGCAGGTCCAGGGCGCGGCGTCGGACCAGGCCGGTGCGGTAGTGGGGCTTGGCCGAAACCGTGCGCGGCACTCGGTGCCCCGCCTCCCTCGCATTCGGCCTCCTTGCCGGTGGGCGTCCTGGGCGGCGTTTTTGCGCCGTGCTTATAGCGGCACTGGAGTCCTCCCGAACCATGGGTGAGGAAGATGCCGCGTGCAGGGTCACTCGCGGGCGCCCAGCAGGAGTTGGTGCGCAAGGCGTAGGCCTCCCGCGGCGAGGCCGCCCCCGCGGTCCTGGCCGGGGCGGTGGCCCGCCGCTCGAGCCGGCCGGCACTCCTCGGGGCTGTGTCCGCGCTGACCGTACGGTCGGCGCGGACACAGCCCTGCAGCTCGTCAGGGAGGCGCACGGTGAGCTGGACACCGGCTCCAGGCCGTCCGCGGCCTTCCTGGACGCCTCCGGCATGGTGGCCCCAACCGCGGCGTACACCGCCTCCGGGGCCCATATGCCCTCTGCCCGCCCAGCGGTTCGCAGCCCTGGCCGAACAGACCGCAGCCCGCCTTGTCCGCGGCCGCGGGCGGGGAGCTGTCGCGGCGCTGTGCGTGCTGTACGCGGGCGTTGCCCGGCCCTGCGCTAGAAGGTCAGGTTCCAGGCGTCGATCTTGCCTGTGTCGGCGGCGGCGTTGTCGTTGACGCGCAGCTTCCAGGTGCCGTTCGCGACCTCCGAGGAGGCGTTCACGGTGTAGGTCTGGGCGATGTTGTCGGCGCTGCCGCCGGTGTGGTTGTGCAGCGTGTAGACGGTGCCGTCCGGCGCCACCAGGTCGACTTTCAGGTCACCGATGTAGGTGTGCTTGATGTCCACACCCACCTTGAGGGTGGCCGGGGCGTTGCCGGTCACACCGGTGACGGCGATCGGGCTCTCCACGGTCGCGTTGTCGTTGATGGCGAAGTCCGCGAGGTTCTCGAAGTACTTGCCGGTCGGCGGGGTGGTCCCGACGGCCTTGAGGGCGTCGACCTGTCCTTCGCCGAAGAACGAGTTGTTGGCCGTCGTGCCCGTGCAGCGGCTGTCCGAGGGGCAGGCGATGTCGTTGGCCTGCTCGGCCAGCTTGGCGCGGAGCTGCGCTGGGGTGATGCCCGGGTTGGCGCTGGCGATGAGTGCCGCCACGCCAGCCACGTGCGGGGTGGCCATCGAGGTGCCGCTCTTGCTGCCGTAGCCGCCGCCGGGGACGGTGGAGTACACGTTGCTGCCCGGCGCCGCGACGTCGATGACGCCCTGACCGTAGTTGGAGAACGAGGCCTTGGTGACGCCAGTGCCGTTGGCCGCGACCGTGACCACGCCCGGCAGCTCGGTCGGGATGTCGAGGCAGGCGTTGGTGATGGTGCGGGTGACCGGCGTGGAGTCGTTCGGGCTCGCGGAGTCGGTCGTCTTGTGGGCGAGGTCGTAGTTCTCGTTGCCCGCGGCGGCGATCTGGAGGGAGCCCTTGCCCTCGGCGTACTCCTGGGCGCGCTTGACGCCCTCGATGATGGCGGCCTGGTCGATGTTGTCCGGGCAGTTGAACTGCCACGGGTCCGTGTAATAGCTGTTATTGGTGACCTTGAAGCCGTGGTCACCGGCCCAGACGAAGCTGCAGATGGTGTTCTCGGCGAAGAAGAAGGAGTTGCCCGGTTCGGCGACCCGGACCGCGGCGATCTTCACCCCGGGTGCCACGCCGACGACGCCCTTGCCGTTCTTGGCCGCGGCGATGGTGCCCGCTACGTGGGTGCCGTGCGTGTCGACGTCCCGCCATGCGCCGGCACGGGTGTCGGGCTTGCCGTAGGCGCAGGAGACCGAGTCGGCCGCGTCGAAGTTGGGCGCCAGGTCCTGGTGCTGGTCGTCCACACCGGTGTCCAGGATGCCGACCGTGACGGAGGCGGAGCCCGGGTTCACGGCCCAGGCCTGGTCGGCTTTGATCTGGCTCATGTCGGCCCGGACCGGTTCTCCGGCCGGGGTCGAGGCCTGGGCCGGATTGGCCGGGAGTGCCGGGTTGTAGGCGTCGGCCGGGACGTCCGAGGTACGCGTGGCGCCGACCTGCTGCACGCCGGCGACGCCGCGCATGGTGGCGGCGAATCCGCTGGACGCCGAGTGGGCGACGATCACGCCGATGGCGTCGAAGTTCGAGAAGACGGTGCCGCCGTTGGCCGTGATCGCCGAGCGGACCGCCGAACTGTCACCGGGGGCGGTGATCACGAGGTAGGCACGCGTCCCGGCCACCCAGGTGGCACTCTGGGATGCCGGCACGGCGGCAGGAGCGTGGGCCTTGGCGGCCGGCGCGGTGGAGGGGACGACGGGGAGCGTGCCCGCGAGGGCTCCCGGGGCGCCGAACGCGAGGGCGGCACCGAGCGTGGCCGCCAGCACCAGCGTGCGTCTAGGGCGGCTGGATATGTGGGGTATCAATGCGTCCTCCGGAGACGGCCCGGCCGTGCTGAGGGCACCGGCCGGGCCGTACGAAACGAGTGGTGGATGCAAGATGTCAGGTGCATGCCCTGTACGGAAGTACCTTTCCGTGCAGGGACGTTATAGAGGCATGGCTGAAAATAGACGTACTCCGGGCATCGAGGGTCGGGATCCATCGAGAGCTCGGCGACGTCGACCGCGCGCAGCGCGGTGCGCGTGTCGGTGTGCTCGTGCCACTCCGCGCCGATCCTCGCGCTCGCCTCGGCCTCGATCAGCTCCTGGAGCATCCGCTCGGCCACCGAGCGGACGAGTTCGAGCCCGTCGGCCGAACGTAGTGACTCCAGCAGGCGTAGTAGGTCAGACTGGGACAGGGCCACCGTGCACCTCCCGGGTTGAACTGGCCGTTCACCAAGGAGACTTGCAGGTGGCCCGCCTGCTGGGCAGAGAGCGGAATCCCCGTCAGCACACGCCCCCGGGCGTACGCCCTAGCCTTGATCGGCTACACCACCAAGCGGGACGCCATCCCGTGAGAGGGGCCTCACGAAGCCGCTTCCCGAGCAGGACGGCTTGGCGGCGGCCATTGTCCGCCAACTTGCTCTCGTCCTCAGATGCCTCACCGTGCCTTGTGAGGTAGAGGTATCGGGCAGCTGTTGCCGTCATGGGCGAGTCCTCCGTCAGGGTTCATGATCTTACGAACGTCTGGTGTTGGACGACTCTCTGTATGAGCACGAAGCCGGGGGTTGGCGACAGTCGCAGTGGACATGAGTGCTGATCTTGGTGGGCAGTCTGATCTTGCTTCGTGCACGAAGGCACGGTGTGCACGAGGCGGAGGTACCGAGTGCTCATCGTCGACACCGACGTCGTCCGGGTGGAACGCCAGCTGCGGGCCGGTGAACTGACGTGCCCTTCGTGCGGTGCCGTGCTCGCTCCGTGGGGTCACGGCCGGCCTGGGGAGATCCGCTGTGATCTCGGGGCCCGGCTGTTCGTACGACCTCGTCGTTCGCGCTGTACCGGCTGCCAGGTCACGCACGTGCTGCTGCCGGAGATGCTGTGGCCGCGGCGGACGGATACTGCCGAGGTGATCGGGGCCGGGCTGGAGATAGCAGCCCTGGGCATGGGACACCGCCAGGTCGCCGCCCATCTGGGACTGGCGGAGGACACCGTCCGCGGCTGGATCCGCTGCTTCCGCCGCAGGTCGGAGGAGGTCCGCCGGTATTTCACCGTCGCCTTGGTCGCGCTCGCGGACGATCCGGTGATGCCCGATCCGTGCGCCTCGCCGCTGTCGGATGCGGTCTCGGCCATCGCCGCCGCCCATCGGGCGGCGGCCAGGAAGTGGCCGGAGATGAACACGGTGTCGCGGTGGGCCTTCGCCGGCCGGGCGATAGACGGCCGGGTGCTGACCTGCACTCTTTCGGCTAGTTGATCAACGCGGGCCGCCCCTGGGCGGCGATCGGAGGCGCCGGAAGTCTTGGTCGTGTCCGTCCGCAGAGGGGCGGACGCTGATCGAGATGCGAGGAGAGTCCGCGCATGGCATGGAGCGAGGACGAGGACCGCTGCCGGGCGGAGAAGGCCCGGCAGGTCGGTCTGTTCCGCTATTCCCTGATTCAGGACCTGCTGGACACCACACTTACCACCCGCGAACGAGGCCGTTTGGCAAGGGAGTTGGCGGAGAAGGAACACACCGATCCGTTCGGACGGCAGGTGAAGGTGTCCAGGGGAACGATCGACCGGTGGACCCGCGACTACCGCGGAGGCGGGTTCGCCGCGCTGGTTCCCGAGCCGCGCAAGGCGGTCCCCAGGACGCCGCCGGAGGTGCTGGATCTGGCGGCTGCGTTGAAGCGGGAGAACCCGGCCCGGACGGCCGCGCAGATCCAGCGGATCCTGCGCACGGCGCAGGGCTGGTCGCCGACCGAGCGCACGCTCCAGCGGCACTTCGTCACGGCCGGCCTGACCGGCACCGGCGGCGACAAGAGCGTGTTCGGCCGGTTCGAGGCCACCCGCGGCAACGAGTTGTGGACCGGGGACGCTCTGCACGGGCCGAAGATCGGCGGGCGGAAGACGTACTTGTTCGCCTTCATCGACGACCATTCCCGGGCGATTGTGGGGCACCGGTTCGGGTTCGCCGAGGACACCATCCGCCTGGCCGCTGCCCTGCGGCCGGCGCTGTCGGCCCGCGGTGTCCCGGAGTCGATCTATGTCGACAACGGGTCCGCGTTCGTGGACACGTGGCTGCTGCGGGCCTGCGCGAGCCTCGCGATCCGTCTCACTCACTCCAAGCCCGGACGGCCGCAGGGTCGGGGGAAAATCGAACGGTTCTTCCGCACCGTCAGGGATCAGTTCCTCGTCGAGCTTGATGAGGAACGTGTCGGCCAGATCGAGCATCTCACCGAGCTGAACAGGCTGTTCACCGCCTGGGTGGAGACGGTCTATCACCGCACCGTGCATTCGGAGACCGGGCAGCCTCCGATCGAACGCTGGCTGGGTTCGATTCCCCGGCCGCTGCCGCTGCCCAGCCCCGCTGATCTTCGGGAGGCGTTTCTGTGGTCGGAACTGCGGACCGTGACGAAGACCGCGACGGTCAGCCTGCACGGCAACACCTACGAGGTCGACCCGATGCTGACCGGGACGAGGGTGGAGCTGGTCTTCGACCCGTTCGACCTGACCGAGATCGAAGTGAGGGCCTCGGGGAAGACGGCGGGCAAGGCGGTTCCGCACCGGCTGGGCCGTCACACGCACCCGAAGGCGAGTCCGGAGACGCCGGCCCAGCCGGCGCCGTCGACAGGGATCGACTACCTGAAGATCCTCGACGAGACGCACACGGCGAACACCGCGAAGGGCATCAACTACTCGTCCCTGCTGGACGATTCCAGGGGGCAGCGATGATCGACCGCGTCCAGGGGTACTTCGGTTTCACCCGCATCCCCTTCGGCCGGGACCTATCCCCGTCGATGCTCCACTAGCACCATTCCCACCGGGAGGCGGCGGCCCGCGTCGCGTGGTGCATCAACAACCGTGCGATCGGCGTGGTCACCGGCGAGGTCGGCTCCGGCAAGACGGTCGCTCTCAAGGGCGCCGTCGCCTCGCTGGACCCGGCCCGGTTCACGGTGATCTACCAGCCCATCCCGGAGGTCGGGATGCGCGGCCTCTATGACCGCATCGTCACCAGCCTGGGCGGGACCCCTAAGTTCCACTCGGCCGCTCTGGCAGCTCAGGCGTCCGCGGCGCTGGCCGCCGAGGTCGACGAGCGGGGCCGGACGCCGGCCGTCGTGATCGACGAGTCGCACCTGCTCGACCACCAAGAACTCGATGCGATCCGCATGCTCACCAACTACGACATGGACTCCACAACGCCGTTCGCGGTGTTGCTGATCGGCCAGCCCACGCTGCGGAAACGGATGAAGCACGGCGTCCTGGCGGCCCTGGACCAGCGGATCTCGATCAGCTACCAGATGCCCACGATGACGAAGGAGGAGACGGCCAGCTACATCAAGCACCACCTCACGATCGCCGGACGGCAGGACACCCTGTTCTCCGACGACGCCGTCGAGCTGACCCACCTCACCAGCCGCGGCCTGCCCCGCTCGGTCAACAACATCGCCTGGCAGTCCCTCATCGCCGCCTTCACCGAGGAGAAGGGCATCGTCGACGAGTCCTCCACCCGCCTCGCCATCACCGAGACGCACGCGACAGAGTGACGACGAAAGCGACACCACGTTCAGCACGACCCCGGCGGCCTGACCGCCGGGGCCGTTTCACCTGGTCCGTCGACAACCAGAACGTCACCTTCGTGCACGTCTTCAGCGTCGCTCAACAGTCACCACCGCGGTCGACACAGCTACGCCTCGGGTGTGGTGGGTGCGGGGTTCTGGTCGGTGGGGGTGGCGTCCTGGTCGGGTGTCGCGGGATCGGTGTCCTGTCGCTGCGGCACGTCCGACGATGTCGCCTTCCCTGGCCTCGAAGACTCCCGGAGCCTCGGTGACCCCCGGCTCCAAATCGATCGGCGCCGTGTGCAGCTCGGCCACGCCGACCCGGAGTCGGCCGCCGGTGCGCTGCTGATGCTCTACGACGGCGCGATGGCAGCCGGCTACCTGGACGACTCGACGGCCGCTCACAAGACCCTGCGGGACGCGGTCAGGCTGATCCGGTCGGGAGGCTGACCCCGTCGGAGCGGCATCAAACAGCGACTCCGTACGGGGCCCCGGCCGGGCCGGGGCGCGGATTGGTTTCATGGAACCTTTTGGTCTCTGTTCGACGTGCACCGGGGACCCACCGCAGGTCTCTGCCTGGAGGCAGTCCCGCGCGGGAGGCTGAGAGGCCGCCCGCACCCACGAGGTAGGAAGACCGGTCGTTCTTCGTACCGAAGATAACGCCCTCGGCGGACTCGCGCCAGGGGTCGATCGACTTGTGGGCTCCCTCACCTCGTCCACCGCTGCCGCAGAGGGCCGCCGGCCTCCACGGCCGACCTCCTCTGCGGCGTGCCCGACCGGCGTGTGGTCGGCCATCGACATGACGGCAACCAGCACAACTGTCCCGCCCGGCCCCCGCTGCAGCGTGCGGCCACCGGGTCCGGACAGGGAGAGCGCAGACGAAGAACGTTGCATGACGACCCCTGGGGAAGAGAGCTAGCGACCCTGGGAACTCAAGGCACAAAGACACGAGATCGATCAGAAACAAACGTCATCCAACAGCACGCCCATGACACCTGTTCGGATTGTCGAACGTCAAGGGCTGTGTGCCGCTTTTCTCGACTTGAGGTCACGCCAAGAGATCCGATGATCACGCGCATGGGCGTGCACCCATGGCCCCGCGGAGCCGTGAGGCGTGGTGATGCGGTTGACGAAGTGCGCAGAGAAGCCCAGCACAAGCCCTGTGCGGCCAGGAAATCTGACGAAAGCGCCTCGGACTTTCACTCAACCGGCCGCGGCAAGAGCTCCCACGCCAATCCCTCAGAAAACAACATTTTCCTCGGCTCGGTGTCTTGACAGTCTTGCGTGAGCACGCGGTACAACTACGCCATTGGCATGATGCGTTGACCGCGACCGCCGCGGACACAAGCCCTGGCAGCCGTCGGTGAAGAACGTTCACCGGTACTGCCTCATTGACCACCACTGATGCAGGGGGCCCTCCCTCACGCCATCGAAAGGATCACCCATGACGATCTCCCATTCCCGTTCGCCGACCAGACCGACCGTCTCTCTGCGAGTTCGGCACTCATCGGCTCGCTGCCTGACACTCACGGCCAACTTCACCGCTGCGCGACCCAACTTCCTTATTGTTTTGGCCGATTGAGCATCGGTCACTCGCAGCATCCGTGCGGCGCCATCGAGCCGGGCAAGCCAGGCAGGTAGCACCCTTCATGTCTCGGCGCGCGGACAGATCCGCATCCCCGGGGGACGGGTCCTAGGCAAACGCGTGCCAGTTCACCGGCAGCGTCGCTGATCAGTCTCGCTGGCCCTGCGAAACCGCGACGCCCCCGGCCGACCGCCGCTGCCGTGCACGGATCGGTCCAGTGCTACCCGCTCGAAAGCCGCCCACCCCCCAACCCGTAAGCGCCGGCAGCCCGATGTTCGGCATGCCCGAAAACCCTCAGGAAGGACGATCCTGATGCTTCCTCATACCCGCCCGCCTACGGTCGACATGACAGGCCGACGCTGCTGGACGGCAGTTCTCGCCGTCGTCGGGCTCTGCTTGGCGCTGGTCACCGGCGTGGCACCGACCCGTGCACACGCCGCGACCGGGACCCCGATCAGCGTCGACGGCAATTCCCAGGGTCGCATGTTCGACGGCGTCGGAGCCATCAGCGGTGGCGGTGGCAACACCCGCCTGCTCGTCGACTACCCCGAGCCGCAGCGCAGCCAGATCCTCGACTACCTCTTCAAGCCCGGCTACGGCGCGTCCCTGCACATGTTGAAGGTGGAGATCGGCGGCGACACCAACACCACCGACGGCGCCGAATCCAGCATCGAACACTCACCCGGCAGCATCAACTGCGACAACGGCTACGAGTGGTGGCTGATGCAGCAGGCCAAGCAACGCAACCCACGCATCAAGCTGTACGCCCTCGCCTGGGGCGCCCCGGGCTTCCTCGGCGGCCACGACTTCTGGTCCACCAGCTCACCGTCGACGGTGGACTACCTCATGACCTGGCTCGACTGCGCCAACAAGCACAACTTCACCATCGACTACCTCGGCGGCTGGAACGAGAGGTACGACAGCAAGAAGAGCCCCGCCTGGTACGAAGCCCTGCACGCCGCCCTCGTGCAGCACGGCCATGCCACCACGAAGGTCGTCGGCGCGGACAACAGCTGGCAGAACGCGGACGAGATAGCCTCCAACTCCGAGCTGTCCAAGGCAGTAGACATCCTCGGCACGCACTACCCCTGCGGCTACCGAAGCGATCAGAAAGACTGCTCCCCTACGCACCACGGCAGCAACGGAGCCGCGCAGGCATCCGGGAAGCAGCTGTGGGCGAGCGAGAACGGCTCGGACGACGCCGATTACGGCGCCGTGGCGATGGCCCGCGGTATCAACCACGGTTATCTGGACGGCAAGATGACCGCCTACATCAACTGGCCCATCATGGCGTCGATCTCCCCCAACCTCGATTTCAACGGTGTGGGCCTGATCCAGGCCAACCAGCCCTGGTCCGGCGCCTACAACGTCGGCCGCAACACCTGGACGATGGCTCAAACCAGCCAGTTCACCTCCCCAGGCTGGAAGTACTTGGACACCTCCAGCGGCTATCTCGCCGGCGGCACCGACAAGAGCATGGGCAGCTACGTCAGCTACGCGGCCCCGGACAAGTCCGCCTGGAGCACCGTCTTCGAGACCATGGACGCCACCGCCGACCAGACCGTCTCCCTCTCCGTCACCGGTGGTCTGCCCAGCGGCACCCTCCACGTCTGGACAACCGACCTGAGCGACGACCATCCGCGCATGGTGGCCGCGCCCGACCTCATGGCCTCCGACGGGACTTACCAGCTCACCCTGAAGCCCAAGCACCTTTACACCGTCACCACCGTCACCCCCGAGCAGGCGCCCGGCACCGTTACGGGCCCGCAGCGCACCATCCAGCCACTTCCCTACTCCGACACCTTCTCCGGCTACAACACGGGCACGGAGGCCAAGTACTTCGCCGGCATGAACGGCGCCTTCGAGGCTGCGCCCTGCGGCGGAGCGCGCAGCGGCCAGTGCCTGCGCCAGATGACCACCACTGCGCCGATCCAGTGGACCGGCGAAACCAAGAACCAGCCCTACACCACGATGGGCGACGTCAACTGGTCCAACTACACCGTCTCCGCGGACGTGCTGATGGAGAAGTCCGGAGGCGGAGCCGACCTGCTGGGCCGCGTCGGCTGGCAGACGAAGAACAACAACGGTCTCAACGCCTATCACCTGACCCTCGACACCGCAGGCAACTGGGCCCTGCAGAAGAGCGACCAGGCGTGGAACTTCACCACACTCCCGGGCGCCAGCGGCAAGCTTGAGAAGGCGCCGGGCACCAACACCTGGCACCGGCTCTCCCTCACCTTCCAGGGCAGCACCATCACCGCGAAGATCGACGGCACCCAGGTCGCCAGTCTCACCGACAGCAGCTACGGCGCCGGCCAGCTCGGGCTCGGCACCGTCTGGGACTCCGACACACATGGGTACTACGGCGTCCAGTACTCCAACCTGTCCGTCACCCCGGGTACGACTACGAACCTGAACGGGACCTACAAGATCGTCAATGTCAACAGCGGCCTGGCGCTCGACGCCCAGCACGAAGACACCGGCAAGGGAACGCCGATCATCCAGTATCCGTTCAAGGACCAGTCGAACCAGAAGTGGACGCTGACCGCCAACGAGGACGGTTACTACACCATCACCGGCGTCGGCAGTAACAAGGTGCTGGACGTGTCGAAGAAGACCACGTTGCCCGAAACCCAACTGCAACTGTGGGACGGCAACGGCGGCACCAACCAGCAATGGGCGGTGACACCGTCGACCGACGGCGCCTTCACCATCGAATCCCGCAACAGCGGCCACCTGGTCGACGTCATCCACGGCTCAAAGGACGAAAAGGCCCCGGTCATCCAGTGGAATCCGAACGGAGGCAGCAACCAGCAGTGGAAGCTGGAGAAGGTCGGATGACCGACCCGCACTGAGCGGGGACGCCTCGGGCCGCGGTCGACCGGGCCCTCGACGACGGAATCTCAGGGGTGGTGGACACCCATTGGACGCCGTGCGCCTCCTCAACGGATATGAGGAGGCGCACGTGCACGCCCGGCCGAGACGATTTCCGGAAAACCTGACCGGTGCGGGAGGCGCGTGCGTCGCCGCGCTCGTCGCCAGCCTGGCCGCCAAGCGGACCTGGCGTGACCTGCTGCGTGACGCACGGCCCTCTCGGCTGCCGCTGTGAGGTGGGCTGCTGGAGTCTCGGATGCGCCGCGCCGGGCCCCTCACCACGCAAAGACTCGAGGAAGAGGTTTCTTGTGCGAATATGCAGACGTCTCGCTGTCCCGATCGGCCTGGGCCTTGCGGCCTGTGCCCTGACCGGGACCGGCGTTACGGCCCATGCGGCCTCGGCAGCTCCCGCCTCCGGCACCGTATACACCCTGACGAACGCCGCGAGCCACATGCTGATGGACGTCCAATACGGTGCCACCGGTCCCGGCAAGCCGATCGTCCAGTGGCCGTCGAACAACGGGGCCAACCAGCAATGGCTCCTGACCCAGACCAACTCCGGCGCGTACACCGTCATGAGCGCCAACAGCGGCCTGTGCCTGGACACCCCAGACCCGCAGAACTCCACCCCGCCCGTCCAACTCGTCCAGAACACCTGCAACGGCGCCGCCGGCCAGCAATGGAAGATCCAACCCGTCGGCGACGGCACCTACACCCTCGCCAACGCCGCCAACGGCCTGCTCGCCGACAACGTCAAGTCATCCACCACCAAAGGCACCGAGATCATCCAGTGGCCGTCCAACGGCGGCGCCAACCAGCACTGGACCCTCACCCCGCTCACACGCGTCGGCACCTACACCGCCGGCCTGATGTACAACGGACCATCCTTCACCAACCAGAGCATCCGCATGGTCGCGCACACCACCGTCGCAGGGTCCATGCTCCGTGTCCGACTGAGCAACCTCTACGGCACAGGGCCGTTGATCATCGACGCCGTCGACTTCGCCCGGCAAAGCAGCACCCCCGGCACCGCCGTCCCCGGCACCCACCACACCGTCGCCTTCAACGACAGCGCCTCCGTCACCATCCCCGCCGGGCAGGACGTCGCCAGCGACCCGATCCCGATGGCCGTGGCCGCGAACACAGACCAGCTCGTGACCGTCCACCTGCCGGGCACGCCCGCCGGCACCACTTGGCACGCCGAGGCACAGGAAACCACCTGGATCTCCACCGCCGGCAACCACGTCACCGACGACGGCACCGGCAACTACCCGAGCACGAAGACATCCTGGTTCTTCCTCGACGGCCTGGACGTCATCTCCCCGACCGCCATGGGAACCCTGGTGTGCGTCGGGGACTCCATCACCGACGGCGTCGCTTCCACTACGGGCGCCAACCACCGCTGGCCCGACTACCTCGCCCAGCGCATGAACTCCACCCCCAGCGGCCCCACCCGCGGCGTCGTGGACGCCGGCATCGGCTCCAACCGCGTGCTGACAGCCGTCAACGGCAACAACCCCAGCCTCCAGACCCGATTCGCCCACGACGTACTCGGCCAGCCCAACGTCAAAGACGTGATCCTGCTGGAGGGCATCAACGACATCGGTACCAACACCGGCCCGAACGGATCCAGCCCTGTGACCGCCGCGGATCTTGAAAAGGGCATGCAGGCCGTGATCAACCAAGCCCATGCCGCGGGCGTGAAGGTCACCGGCGGCACGATCCTGCCCTTCAAGGGCGCTGGCTACTACACGACCTACGGCGAGCAGGTCCGCCAAGCCGTCAACCAGTGGATCCGCACCAGTGGCGCCTTCGACGGCGTCATCGACTTCGACAAGGCAATGAAGGACCCCGGCAACCCTCTGGCCCTCAATCCCGCCTACGACAGCGGCGACCACCTGCACCCCAACGACGCCGGCTATCAGGCGATGGCCAACGCCGTGAACCTCGTCCCGCTGACCCCGTAGCACCCTGACGCGGAGCCTCTGCGGACCCACTGAGCAAAGAGAGCAGATGCCGCGTTGGGGCCCCGCGCTCCCCAGAGTGCGGGGCCCCGACGGGTTGCATGGAGTTCGACCGGCCGGAGCCGTCGGCGCCCCTGTGCAACGGCCAGGCCAACCAGAAGTGGACCCTCACGTGACCTCGCCCACTTCGAGGGGCCGCGTGGCCACGAGACCAGTCGAAGTGACAGATGTACACGCAAAGACCGGGACGGAGGCTGAAGGCCCGAACAGAAAGGCAGGGCACTCCATGTCGGACGAGGTGTCCCCACACCCCAGTCGCCGCGCCGTGGTCGGCGGTGGGCCGGCCCTCGGAGCCGCCGTCGCGGCCGGTCCGTACCTGGCCGCGGCGTCGGCGGAGGCCACCCCCGCCGCCGAAGTGACGCGACGGCTCGCCCTCACCGTCAACGGCGAGCTCCTGAAGCTCGTCGTCGACCCATGCAGCAGCCTCCTTGACACTCTTCGCGACGAGGTCGGCGTCACCGGCCCCAAGAACGGTTGCAATCAGGGGGGTGTGAGGGACGTGCACTGTGCTGCTCGACGGACCGCGCGTCCTGTCGTGCCTCACCTTCGCGGTCCTGCACGATGGGCAGGAAGTCACCACCGTCGAAGGCATCGCCGACGGCGACCGCCTGCACCCCGTGCAGCAGGCTTTCGCAGCGATCACGCCCATCCAGAGCCTAGAGATCAGGCGGCGTGGCCCAGCACCACTGGGCCGGTCCGCGCCGCGGCGCGCACAGCGGTCGCGTGCACAGGAGGGGCAGTGCGGACGGTGGCCGCGACCTGCGAGCGGTTCCGCGCGAAGACAACGAGGCGCAGCGCCGCGAACCGTGCGACACCGGCGAGTGCGGAGGCGGACAGGTAGACGACCTGCTCGAGCACCACACCGGGTGCCACCACCAGTTGCTGCAGTACAAGCATCGCCACGGAGGTCACCGCATACGCGGCCGCCGCGAACCCGGCCGACTGCGCATGCTGGCGCCAGGTCGCGTGCCCGCCCGCGCCGAAGGTGATGCGGGCATGCAACTCGGTGGCGAGGAGGGTGGAAACCGCGGTGATCAGAGCGTTGGCCAGGCCCCAGTAGATCCAGGAGGCGAGGGCGGCTACGGCGAAGCTGGAGGCGAGCCCCACTCCGCCGCCGAAGAGTACGAAGCGGGCGAAGGCGGTGAAGGTGCCGGGTGCCGCCTGCTGCTGACTCTGCGCTGTCTCCATGATCCGACCCCCTTGATCGTTCACTCTTGTGTGCCATGACCGTCTGATGGCATTCACCAAGGCCATCCGACAGGGCGGTCCCTGATGCAGGCGCTGACGGTGCGTCAACGCGTTACGGGGTGAGCCGCACGCGGATGCCCAGCGTGCTGTCCTTTCCCTGGAGCCGGCTCTGGAGGATCATGAGGCGGCCGAGGATGCCGTACTTGCGGGCGATGAGTTTGCGGTAGCGGGCGCCGGTTGCCTCGTCGGTGATCTCGGCGGTGGCTGGGACCGGGTCGCCGGTCGGGTTGCCGCGCAGGTCGCAGGGGCCGACGAGGATGTCGCCGCGTGCCCGGATCCGCTTGACCTTCCAGGAGTCGGCGGGGGTCCGCACGCCCAGCGTGTCGCCGTCGCGCACCACCCACACCGGGGTGGCGACCGGGGTGCCGTTCATGCGGTAGCTGGTGACGAGCATGTACTTGCCGGCGCTGAGCTGCTCCAGCAGCGTGTCGTCCATGATGCGTTTGTGCTCCTTGCTATGGCGTTCGAGGTCGTTGGCCACTTGGGCGGCGTACTGCGATGTCAGTTTGGAGGCAGCCGTCGTGCTCTCGGCCTGAGGGAAGTACGGATGCAGCTCGTTTTGGTTGAGGACGGGCGTCTTGCCGCTCTCGTCGAGCAGTTGGGTCAGGGTGCGGGCGGGTGTACTTGGTGACGCTGATGGCCGACCGGCACCGCCCTCGAACTCGCGCATGGGGTGCTTTCTGCCGAAAGTGCCGGGCGGCGACGCGCGTGAGGTTGCGGGGTGGGATTGCGTACCGCCGCCCCGGAGTTGGGGTGGTTCAGCTCAGGGGGACGTCGAGGATGGCCTTGCGGTGGCTGAAGGTTTCGATGGAGTAGTGGCCGTGGTAGTTGCCCATGCCGCTTTCGCCGACGCCGCCGAAGGGGAGGGTCGGCACGGCGAGGTGGTGCATGGGCAGGCCGAAGTTGAGGCCGCCCGAGGAGGTCTCGGCGGCGAGGCGGCGCTTGGTGGTGTCGTTCTCGGTGAAGGCGTACAGGGCGAGGGGCTTGTCGCGCTCGTTGATGAACGCGATCGCCTCGTCCAGGTCCGCCACGGTCAGGATCGGCAGGATGGGTCCGAAGATCTCCTCATGCATCACGGGCTCCTCGGGCCGGACGTCGGCCAGCACGGTGGGGGCGATGTATTTGTCCGTGCGGTCGGTCTGCCCGCCGGTGACAGTTCGGCCGGAGGCCAGCAGTGTGGAGAGCCGGTCGAAGTGCCGTTCGTTGATGATCCGTCCGTAGGTGTCGGAGGTCTGCGGGTCCTCACCGAACAGTCCCTTGATCGCGACGGTGAGGGCGGCCTGCAGTTCGGTCGCGGTGTCCGGGTCGGTGAGGACGTAGTCGGGGGCGACGCAGGTCTGTCCGGCGTTGGCGAACTTCGTGACCGCCAGGCGCTGCGCGACCGTGGCGATGTCGGCGTCCCGGTCCACGAACACCGGTGACTTGCCGCCGAGTTCGAGGACGACGGGGGTGAGGTTCTTCGCGGCGGCGCTCATCACGATGCGGCCGACCGTGCCGTTGCCGGTGTAGAAGATGTGGTCGAAGTGCTGCTCCAGCAGCACCGTGACTTCCGGCGAGCCGCCCTCGACGACGGCGGTGGCGTCGGTGTCGAGATAGGCGGGCAGCAGTTCGGCCAGCAGTGCCGAGGTGTGGGCGGCGTAGTTGGCGGGTTTGATGACGACCGCGTTGCCGGCGGCGAGCGCGCCCGCGACGGGCACGAGCAGCAGGTTGATCGGGTAGTTCCACGCCGAGATCACCAGGGTGACACCCAGGGGGTCGAACTCGGTGCGGGCGGTGCTGCCGGGGAGGCCGGGCACGCTCACGGGGGCGGGCTGCGGGGCGGTCCACTCCTCCAGATGCTCCAGGTAGTCGTCGATCTCGACGATCGTGAGGTCGATCTCCATGGCGTCGGCCTCGGCGCGGTTCTTGCGCAGGTCGGCGTAGAGGGCGTCGGCTATGGCCGCGCGGTTGTCGGTCAGCAGGTCACGCAGGCGCATCAGCTGCTGCCGGCGCCAGGACAGGGTCTTGGTGCGGCCGGTGCGGAAGGTGGCGCGGAGCCGGTCCACCAGCGCGGTGGCGTCGGCGGCGGTGAAGGTGTCGCCGAGGGTGAAGGCTGCCTTGGTGTCAGTCACGGTCGTGTCCTGTTCGGATGGGAGGGAAAGCCGGTCGGCATCGGGGGAAGGAAAGTCGCGGCCCTGGTGCGTGTGGTGCGGTCAGACCGTGACCGCCGTGCGTTCGGGCGTGGTCTCGCCGTCGCCCGCCGTGGCGAGCGTGTCGGTGGCGGGGGAGGGAGACCTGCGGCGGATCGCCAGACCGACCATGGCCACGCCGATGACCAGCACGAACGCCATGCCGGCGAGGGCGAAGCTCAAGGTGTACTGGCTCTCGGCGGGCAGCGCGGGAACCCCGGCGGGCAGGTTGTCGAGCGTCTTGGAGGCGAGCAGCGAGGTGATGACCGCGCTGCCGATCGCACTGCCGGCGGAGCGGGAGATGGAGTTGATGCCGTTGGCTATGCCGGTCTGGTGGTGCGGAACGCCGGCCACGATCAGAGCGGGCATCGCGGCATAGCCGAAGCTGATGGCGACGCCAACGACCATGCCGGCCAGGATCACCGACGCGGTGGTGTCGTGGGCGAGGGTCAGCCAGGCAAACCCGATGACCCCGAAGACGGCACCGGCGGCGAGGGTGAGACGCGCGCCGATGCGGCGGACCAGCAAGCCTCCGAACTGTGCGGCGACGAGCGAGACGAGGGCGGACGGCAGCAGATAGACGACGGAGGCACGCAGGACGGAGGCGCCGAAGCCGTAGCCGGCGATCTCGGCAGGGGTCTGGACGAGGTAGGACACGCCGATGAACTGGGCGAACATGGCGAATCCGACGAGCAGTCCGGCGAGGTTGGTGAACAGCACCGGGCGGTGGACGAACATCTTCATGTCGACCAAGGGGTCGCGGACCCTGCGCTCGACAAGGACCCAGACGACGGTCATGACGACGGCACCGGCGAAGAGGGCGAGCGTGCGGGCCGAGGTCCAGCCCCAGGTGTGGCCCTGCGAGATGGGCAGCAGGAGCAGGATGAGCACGAGGGCGAGGCCGGCGGCGCCGAGCCAGTCGGTGCGCCCGCCCATCCGGGTGCGGGGCGCGGGGACGGCGACCGCGACCGCGATGAGGGCGGCGGTGGCGAGTGCGGCGGCCAGCCAGAAGACCTGGTGGTAGTCGGGGTGGGCGCCCTGGGAGAGGAGCCCGGCGCTCACCAGGGCGAGGCCGCTGCCGAACCCGAGCGTTCCGCTGACCAGGGCCATGGCGCCGGGCAGCCGCGCGGGCTCGACCTCTGCGCGCAGCACGGACAGCGCGAGCGGGAAGATCGCGGTGGCGGCGCCCTGCATCACGCGGGCCACGATGAGCCACAGCATGGAACTCGTGGTCGCGGCGAGCACGGATCCGGCGACCATCACCACCAGCACACCGAGCAGGGTCGGCTTCGTGCCGCGCTGGTCGCCGAGGCGGCCCAGGAGCGGCGTGAAGACCGCGGCCGACAGCAGCGTGGCCGTGGTGACCCAGCTGACCTGGGCGGTGGTGGCGGCGAGGTCGTTCTGGATGATGCCGAGGATCGGGATGACCAGGGTCTGCATCATCGACACGACCATGGCGGCGAGGCCGAGTACCAGGACGAGGCTGAGACTGCCGGTGCGGCGCTCCGGCTCGGTGGCAAGGGAGGACTTCACGGTCTTCTTTCCGGTGAGAGTGTGCCCGAAGGGTGGATGCATCGATGGTCGAGGAGTTAAACCGTTGAGGTACTCGATGCTTGAGGACATCAAACAATAAGAGCTGGTGGATGTCAAAGGTTGGGATACTCAAGCTTTTCGCGGTACCCTCGACGCATGTCCCCCATCCCGTCCAAGGCGCAGCTCATGGAGTTGCTCGCCCATTCGGTCAGTACGCACTACGCCGACTTCACGACAGCCGCCGCCGACATGGGCCTTACCTCCAGCCAGGCAAAGACCCTCTCGGTGCTGCGTCGCGCACCGGCCTCGATGCGCTCGCTCGCACACACCCTTGCCTGTGATGCGTCGAACATGACCGGGATCATCGACCGGCTCGAAAAGCGCGACCTGGTCCGCCGCGAGGTCAGCACCACCGACCGTCGCGTGAAGAACGTCGCCCTCACCGAGGTGGGTGAGAAGGCGATCGACACGATCCGCGAGCGGATGGAGCAGACGCAGACCGGCCTGGATCAACTGTCCGACGAGGAGCGCGCCGAACTCTTCCGCCTGCTGACGGTCGTCTTCCCGCACTGATGCGCGCTGTGCCGGTGCTGGTGGCATTTCCGTAGACGGATCAGTGTGCGGCGGGGACGTTGCAGAACGCCGGCAACTCGGCCTCGCCGTCGGTGATCTCCTCGACCCTCTTGAGGGACTTCACGCTGTTGGGACGCGCCTACATCTTGATCGTCTGGAGACAGCTCGCGGTCCTCGGCGTGGTAGATGTCTGGACTCGCCCGACTCGCAGTAGCCGTCGTTGAGTGCGACCAGCTCCTCGGTGCCGTCCGCGCGCGTACGCCGACAAGGGTGAATACGCAGGCCCTGGCCACACGTAATTCACCTCCAAAACTGGTGCAGTGCGGGCAGAGGTCGCCGGAAGCAAGGCCCGCAAGGGCGCCATACTTCCCAGCTCCCGGCCGAGGCGGTCTGTGCCCCAGTGCCCGAACGCGGCAAGCCGGTCGTGGTGGAACTGGGTGCCGGCACCGGACCGTTCACCGCCCAGATCCAGCACCGGCTCGGCGGTCGCGGCCGCCACCTGGCCGAGATCGATCCACTCCTCGCCCAGCGCCTGCGCGACCGCCACCCGGGGACGGAGGCGATCCAGCGATATGCCGTACACCTGCGCCATCTACTGGACGAGCGTGGCATCGAGAGCACCGACGTGATGGTGAGCGGCCTGCTCCGGGCCCTCTTTCCCACCGCAGCCCAACACCGGCTCATGGACTCGACAGCCGCGGTGCACGCACCTGGGGGTGCCTTCACCGCGTTCAGGCTACCTTCACGCGGTTCCCGTCAGCCCCGCCCGTGTTCCGCGGGCTGCTGGCGGCCGCTTCGAGGAAGCCGTGCCCAGCCGCACCATATGGCGCAACACACCCCTAGCCTCCGTCCTCCACGGCCGCAGTCCGGTCGATGACCGGCTGTACGGATCCGTTCTCGATCAGCGCCCAGACGCGGTCCTGGACCTGGGCCACGATGTCTGCCTTCTGCCCGATCGGGCGGGAGCGCAGGGTGGTCCCGTGAGCGGACGCGCGCTTGAGGAGGAGTTCGTCGAGGCTCAGTTCGCCGTCCAGGCCGTTCCGTAGACCGACCGACCATGACGTCGAGGATCACGTCGTAGGGCCCGTGCTCGGCGAAGTCGGCCTGTTCGGGGCCGCCCACAGTGGTGACGACGCGGGCGCCGAAGTGTCCGTACCGGTTATTCGGTCTCGGCCAAGGCAGCGAGGATCAAGTCGCTGACGGCCTTGGTGGAGACCGGGTTCTGGCCTGTGATCAGGCGGCCGTCGCGCACGGCGTGCGGTGTCATCGGGATGGTGGAGCGCACGTACTTGGCTCCCTTGGCGCGCAGTTCGTCCTCCAGCAGGAACGGCACCCTGCCCTTCACGCCGGCCAGTCTTTCCTCGACCGTTGCGAAACCCGTGACGGTGCGGTTGTGTACGAGCGGAGTCCCGTCGGCGTCACGGAGGTTGATGAGGGCGCAGGCGCCGTGACAGACCGAGGAGACGATGCCGCCGTGGGCGTAGATGGCCTGGGCTGTTCCCTGCAGGTCGGCGCTGTCGGGGAAGTCCCACATGGTGCCGTGGCCGCCCGTGAAGAAGATCGTGGAATAGTCGTCCGGATCGGCGTCGGCAATGGAAGCAGTGGACTTCAGGGCGGTCATGAAAGCCGGGGCGGCGCGATACGTGCGAACCGCCCGGTCGGTGAACAGGCGGCCGAGGCTTCGAGGGTCGAGTGGCACCTCGCCGCCGGCCGGGCTGACCACATCCACGGTGCGGCCGTCCTTGACCGCCTTGTCGTAGAAGTGGACGAGTTCACCCAGCCAGAGGCCGGCCGGGTGCTTGGTCGGCCCGTAGGTGGCCTGATTGGTCACCACCGCCAGAATCTTTTTCCGTCTCATTCTTCCCCGTCTCCTTCGCGGGCCAACGACACATTCGGGGCTGGGTGCGGCAGACGGAACACCGGACGCAGCCGACGCCTGCATGCTCAGGCAGCGATCACCGTCCCCTACCTGCACCGGTTCCTTGACTTGAGGCCCCTGCTGATCAACACCGCCTGCCTTGTTCATCGTCCGGGCAGTTCCACCAAGCCGCAGGGACACTCGTTCCGCGAGCGCCTACTGGCCACCGCGAAAACCTGGTGAGCCGCCCCAGCGGCATGGGGCCCACCTCGACGCGATGTGCGACACCGGCCTGCCCATCCCTGGACCGGTGCCTCAAGCCGCCGCCACTCGTCTTGACCTGAGTGCGGTGGAATGCGCCAGGACGATGACGATCGAAAGGATGAAATCCAGGAGGGCAGAGGCGAGGAAGACTCCCGCCGGGCTGGGGATACCGTTCTGGGCGAGGGAGACCAGCCGGCCTACGCCCCCGAGGAAGATCGGGACCGCCAGGAAGTAGACGAGCACTCCCTGCCGGAGGATCGTTGCCGCCGTCCAGAAGAACAGGGGAGCCCAGCCGATGTAGACGCCTGCCATGAAGCGGTGCACGTCGTCCGCGTCCGGCGGGCCTCCCTGCGCCAATAGTTGTAGGCCGTTTCCGAGCGCGATGGCAGTGGCCAGCAGCAGGCAGACACGGACGATGGTGCTGGCTGCTGCGACAGGCACGCGTACCGCCATAACGACTCCTTGTGTATGCCGGAGTTGTTCTCAGGACTGGTGGTCAGGCCTGCTCAGTGGGGCGTACGAGCAGTTCACCGACAGCCACGTGCCGGGGGCGGGTCACGATGTAGCCGACGCTGTCGGCGATGTCCTGGCTCTGGAGGCGCTCGATGTCACCCAGACCGGCGGTGAGTGCCTGCTGGACGACTTCCGGGTTGTGCGTGCGCAGTTCGGTGTCGACGCTGCCCGGCTCGATGACGGACACACGGACGTGCTGGCGTGCCAGTTCCTGGCGCAGCGACTCGCTGAAGGCGTTGACGCCGAACTTGCTGGCGCTGTACACGGCCATCATGGGGTAGGCGGTCCGGCCGTTGAGGGAGCTGATGTTGACGATGTCGGCGACCTGACGCGGTGCCTCGGCGGCTGCCTTGGCCAGGTGTGGGACGGCCGCGTGGGCGGTGTACATCAGGCCCATCAGGTTGATGTCGATCATGCGTTGCCAGTCGTTCAGGTCCGCGCCGGGGACGGGCCCGAGCAGCATGAGGCCGGCGTTGTTGACCAGAATGTCCAGGCGGCCCAGGCCCTCGACGGTCCGCTCGACCGCTTCCGCGGCGGCCTGGGCGGTGGTGATGTCGGCGGGCACGACCAGGGCCTTGCCGCCGGCGCCCGTGATTTCCGCGGCGAGGTCGGTGAGCCGGTCCTCACGTCGGCCGACCAGGGCCACCGAGGCACCCTCGCGGGCGAGCTCCAGGGCGGTGGCATGGCCGATGCCGCTGGAGGCCCCGGTGACCAGGGCGACGGTTCCTTCGAGACGACGAGTCATGGTTCAAACCTTTCGGTGAACGGCCACGTTGCTTCGGGCCGTGGGGGGTAGGGAGTGACAGCCCTGGTGGGGTGGAATGGAGGTGGAGGCCACTCAGGGCGGGCCCAAGGGCAGAATGGGGAAGTGAGTACTACTGGGCAGAAGACAACCAACGCCAAGCGTCAGGAGAGCACGATCGAAGGAGACCTTCCTCCTCGCGAACGTCTGGTCCGGGCGGCGTCGCGGCTGTTCTATTACGAGGGCGTCCGCGCGATCGGCGTGGAGCGGCTGATCGCCGAGGCCGGGGTGACGAAGGCGACCTTCTATCGGCACTTCGCCTCCAAGGACGACCTGGTCGTGGCGTATCTGCTGACCAAGGACGCCTACTACAAGGAGGTGGCCGAACCGCTGGCCGCCGGACACCCGCCCGCCGAGGCGATCGACCTGATCTTCGAGGCGATTGCCGAGCACGCCCGCGAACGCGGCTTTCGCGGATCTCCGTTCATGAACGCGGCCGCCGAGTACCCGGACGCCGACCATCCGGTCCGCGGCCTGGTGACGTCCCACCGCAACTGGATCCGCTCCCTCTTCCAGGACCTGCTCACCCGGCTCGGCCACGCAGACCCGGAGTCGGCCGCCGGTGCGCTGCTGATGCTCTACGACGGCGCGATGGCAGCCGGCTACCTGGACGACTCGACGGCCGCCCACAAGACCCTGCGGGACGCGGTCCGGCTGATCCGGTCGGGAGGCTGACCCCGTCGGAGCGGCATCAAACAGCGACTCCGTACGAGGCCCCGGCCGGGCCGGGGCGCGGATTGGTTTCACGGAACTTGATCTCTCTTCGATGTGCACCGGCGACGTACTGGCATGTCTCCGCCCGGAGGCAGCCCAGCTGGGAAGTCCGACAGACCGCCTCCCAAGGAGCAGGAAGACCGGTCTTTCTACCTCTCGACGATAACCCCCTTGCCGCCCGCGCGCCACCGATCGACCCGCTTGTGGGATCCCTCACGAGTTACCGAACCTGTCACAGCGGCGAAGCGGGGTCCGCCGTGCAGTGAAGGGGCCCGGTCCACTCGGGTTTGTGCGGAGTTTCTACAGGCACTCTCAGTCGCATGACCAGGCGAAAGCGTCATGGATTCCGGCCCGACTGTGCCCGCATCGACTTGAGCATTTCCGCGGATGGGGGCGATTCCCGGCGGAAGTGGAGGCAGGTGCGGTGCCTGGATCCGCTCGGACCGTGCCCGTTCTGCCGCCCGCGTCCCCTTCCGCTGCCCCGTGGCGGACGGTGCGACGCAGATGGCGGTTGGCGCGTGGCGACATCCAGGAACCCCCTTCGGTGAGGCTGCCTTCATCGGGCGCGGCCAGGGACTGTTCGCCAGCCCGCATGCCGGCCGCGTTGTGATCCCGGTGAGTTCCGCCCGCGTCACACCAGAGCCCTACCCTCAGCCACCGTCAATGTCGCACGTCCCGCGGGCACTTCGCCGCCTGCGAGGGGCGATGTCCTGCACTTCACGCGGGCCGGAAGTCTATGTAACAGATGCTCGATGATGGACTGAATCTGCGTGAAGGTGTTTCTAATGTCCGCGAAACAAGCATCTTTGCGCACCGGAGGGGATATGCGGCTTGCGCGAGTGGCCTTGGCGCTGTTGTTGTCCGTTCTAGGACTGGGAGCATTGGCGCAGCCCGCAGCTGCGGCTGGGACGATGGGGGCCGTGGTGCCCGTGCCTGCCCATCTGGGACTGCCACGGTGGAGCCAACCAGCGCTGGACCCTCACCCCCGCAGGGGAACTGAAGGTGACTGCCAACGGCACCACCAAGTGCCTCGACGCGGTCCTTTGGTTCGGGGTGGTCGCTGCCGTCCCTCCTGGCCCCGAACCCAAGTCGGAAGGCGTGCTGGTCGGGGTCGAAGATGCCGGGCTGCGGCGTGGAACCCCGGCCGACCGTATGAAGGGCACCGTCGATGGCTCGGTCTGAAGGCGAGTAGCTGACTGGTCGTTTACGGCGCCGACTGGTCCGAAGCAGCCGCTGCCGCTTCGGTGCTGCGGTAGGTCTTGGTGACCGAGGCGGTTGTGTACGTCAGGGAGGTGACAACGTCCTCGGCGTCGATTTCGACGACCGTGCGCCGCTGGCCTTCGCTGTCGTCGAAGGTGCGTTGCTGCGGTGTGGGCGAGCCGGCAGCCGCCCGGGGTAGGCGGTGCGGCGCCTGGTGACCGGCTGCCGCGGCGGCGGGGGAGGTGGCTGAGGATCCGCACCCACCCGGTCATCAGCCGCACCCCAGAGCTCTTGGGCTGCACTGGGGTGCGGCGGGCTTCCGTCCCCTGGGTGGAGGCGGCGGCAACCGGGGGCGGAGCAAGAGGGGGCCGTGATGATGTCCGGGTCCTGCGGCAGCAAACGGTGCTGTCAGGTACCGGACCGGGCACGGCTGTCGGCTGCGTACGGGTCGGCCTGCCAGCTGGCGGGGATCCCGAGGGCGGTGGGCGCGTCCGCGATCCCGGCGCCCGTGCGGGGGTCCGTGCCCGGCAGGGGGCGGCAGGCCGTGCGCAGCAGCAGGTACAGGTGGTCGGCGCGCGCGGCGGTGCGGGGCATGACCTGGGTGCGCAGATGGTCGTGGTGGGCGAGGAGCAGGGCGGCCAGGCCGGTGGCGTGGGCGGCGGCGATCGCGGTGCCGTCCACTGCGGTGTAGCCGTCACTCGGCGCCGTCGTGATCACCGCGGCGCCTGGGGCGACCAGGTCCACGCCGGGCCCGGTCGGGGTGAACGGGGCCGGAAACGGGCCGGGCCATGGTGGCTGCACCGCGGCGAGTGGGCTGCTCGCGGGGTAGGTGCCGCTATGTGCGAGCGCCCCCACGCTCAGCACCCCCGGCAGGGTGGCCGGGTGGGTCACGGGCCCGGCACTGTCCCCGGCCGGTGCAATGAGAGTGATCCCGGCGGTGTGCGCGTCGGCCAGTTTCCAGGCGGCCAGCTGGGACGGGGTGGTGTAGGCGAGGTTGAGCTGGGCGATGTCGATGTCGCGGGTGATGCAGTAGTCGACCGCTTCGAGCAGGTCGCTCAGGTGACCGCCGGGGAAAAGTTTCAGCGCGTGCAATTCTGCTTCTGCGGCGATCCCGGTGATGCCGGTTCGGTTGTCCGCCGCCGCGATGATCCCGGCGCACCACGTACCGTGCCCCGTGGCGTCCACGCCCCAGGTGCCGTTGGTCGCGCCGGTGAAGTCGTGCCCGTGTTGGACGGTGTCCTTCAGGTCCGGATGGCCGGTATCCACCCCCGAGTCCAGCAGGGCGATCCTGATGCCGTGGCCGCGGTAGGTCGGGGGAATCTGGTTGAGCCGCATCGCCTGGCTGCCCCAGCCCGTCAGTGCCCGCCCCGGGAAGCCCTCGAAGGTGTCCGACAGGGCCTGCACCTCAACCACCGCCTCGCCGCCTGCGGCGGGTCGGGGGACGTTGGTGCGCGCCGGCCAGTAGCCGGATGGCGGGCGGACGAAGAGCACCTGCAGGGTCTCGGGGGTGTCCGCGGCGAGGGTCAGGGACACCCGGCCGTCCGGCCCGGTGACACCGTGGATCGGGCCGCCGCTGCCGCTCGCCCACACGTGGGCGCCGACCACCTCGTCCTGGTCGCTGCCCGTCACGCGCACCGTGAGCCGCTGAGGCTCTTCCAGGGTGACGGCCAGCATGGGGTCGATCACCGGCACCGGGCCCAGACCCACCGGCGGGATGGGGAGGTAGGACAGCGGCTGGTCGATCTCCACGACCACCTGGGGGTTCGCCGCCAGGGCACGCGCCCGCCCCTCCGGCATCCTCACGACCGCCACCGGCGGGCAGGCCGGATGCGGCTCCGCGATCGCCCCCAGACCCGGCGAACGCGACGGCCGCACCTGCGCCACCGGCTCCACGTCCGGGTCTTCTTCCAGCAGCGCGAGCAGCGCCGAGGCCTCAATCGGGGGCACCCCGACCGGAAGCAGTCCCAGCGGTCGGGGTGCGACCAGGTACCGGCCCCAGTCCGCCTGCACACTCCGCCCACCAGCCCGCTGCTGTGCCTGCTGGGCCGCCTCGTGTGGCTGCTCGTCCCCACCGGCCGTACCCGCCGCGCCCGCGGCAGACGGCTGCTGCCCGCTCTCGCCCGCCGCGGCTTGCGCACGGGCACTCTTCCCACCCTTGCCGCCATTGCCCGGCTTCATGCTGTTGCCGTCCTGCTCACTCATCACCCAACCGCCGTCTCACGCGAAGAAGTCGTCGCACGCCGCCCGTTGTCAAAACTGCCGCCGACCAGGGAGCGGGCGTGCTCGCGCTCGCTCGGCCGACGTGCTGCCGCGCCGTCCCGGCACGGCAGCATCCGGCCGGGCAGCGCCCTGCTCGCCCATGGGAGGGGAGCGGACGCTGCCCGGCCGAGGACTCACATGCCCTGCGGCGACAGCTGCCCGAACTGCGGCTGATGCACCAGGCCCTGGAACCGGCCGCCCTGGCCGAGCGGAATCTGCGGCTGCAGGCCGGGAAGCTGCCCGGACTGCGGCTGCTGCCCGTAGCTGCTGTCGGGGCCCTGGCCTGTGATCTGCGCGAGCGCGATGTGCACGGCGGGGGTGATCCGGCGCGCACACTCGGTCAGCACATTGCTCCATGCGTGCGGCGGGATCTGCCCCTGCGCCTGGACCGCCATCAGGAGCTGCGGGTCCATCCGCAGCTGCTCCACCACCGCCGTGACGGCCGTTGCCGCGCAGCTGAGCGACACCGCCGTCACCAGCAGCGACAGCTGCTGCCCCTGCTGCGCGCACGGCTGCTGGCCAGCCTGGCCCCACGGCTGCTGCTGTCCGTACAGCGGCTGCGCGAGCGGGGGCTGGCCGAGCAGCTGCTGCTCGCCGTAGGGCTGCTGGATCTGCGGCTGGCTGACCTGCCGGGGGGTGTAGACCGACATGCGCCACTCCTCCTCGAGTCTTTTTGGGACGCACAGGCGAAACGGCGACCAAAAGGCCCGGCCTGCCGCCACCGAGCAGCAAACCACCAACCGGCCAAGAACACATTCCGGGACATACCGCCAAGCGATGGAGCCACCCGAGGGGCGCGTGTGACGCTCAGCCCAGGGGTGGGGCCGTCCTGTTCGCGAGCGGTCGGTGGCACCGAGGGAAGGGCGGGTGGCCCGGGCGGTCCACGGGGCGCAGGCTGGGAAGCGTGAGTATGGATACGCCCTCTGACGCCGAGGGTGCGTTGCCGTTGCTGGCGCCTATGCTGGCGGTGATCGGCCCGCCGCCCGGGCCCGAAACCGAGGCGGAGTACGCGTACGAGACGCTGTGGAACGGAGCGCGGGTCATCGCCCATCTGCCCTCCGACGGGGGCCTGCGCCTGCTGTCCCAGGCCGGTTTCGACGTCACCGCCCAGTACCCTGAGCTGCAGACCCTCACTTCCCTGCTGACGGGTCCGGAAGCGGTGCTCGACGGGGAGATCGTCACGCTGGATGAAGACGGGCGGCCCTTAATGGAGCGGCTGCAGCAGAGGATGAGTCTGCACCAGCCGGAGGCGGTCGCCCACGCCCTTGAGGACCTGCCCGTCCAGCTGATGCTCTACGACATCCTCTACCTGGGCGAGCCCGTCGTGCAGCTGCCCTACACCGCCCGCCGCGACCTCCTCGACGACCTGGGACTCGCCGGTCCCGGCATCGGCGTGCCGGCGGCCTGGCCCGCACTCGCCGCCCAGGCCCTCCAGCACAGCCTCGCCGAGGGCTTCGACGGCGTGGTCGCCAAACGTCTTGCCAGTCCCTACCTTCCCGGCCGCCGTACCCGCGACTGGATCAAAATCAAGCACATGACAGCGGAGCGGACGTCCACAGCAGGGGGTTAGCGCGCTCGCGGTGGAGATTCACGCGGACGGCGCGACCTCGCGGGGGACGTTGTGGGTCTGCTGGCATCGCGGGCAGCGTCCGTCCGGCTGTTCGCCGGAGAGGCGGTCGGCGGCCACGGCTCGCGCTTCCACGGCTGCGCGGTGTGCCCGGGAGCGATTCCCGGGCACACCGCACAGCGCGACGCCTCAGGTCAGCCGATGCCGAAGGGCTGACTCATCTGGCCGATGCCGAAGCCGGGCTGCTGGTACTGCTGCTGGTACGGCTGGCCGAACTGCGGCTGGCCGAAGCCGCCGCCCCACTGCTGCTGGCCCTGCTGCTGGCTCTGCTGCACCAGCGTCAGGATCGCGGTCGGCAGTGCCTGCTGCACGGACTGCTCCACAGCGCTGCGCACGCCCTGGATCAGCGTCGTGTGCAGCGCGACGGCCAGGTACGGGTGGGCCTGGTGGGCAAGGCCCTGCTGCTGCAGCTGCTGCTGGACCTGCTGGATCTGCTGCAGCGTGTGCTGCATGCGCTGTGCGATCTGCTGGCTCGCCTGCTGGCAGGCCTGCTGGATGGTCTGCTGGACGACCTGCGCGAACTGCTGCTGGCCGCCGATCTGCTGGCCGAACTGCTGCAGGGGCGGGGTACCGGTCATCACCGACATGAAGGCTCCATTCGATGCCGCGGGGGAAGCCGATATAGGGACTATATTGGCTTTTTCGAAATGATTCCGACGCGCTGAAGCTATGGTGACGTCGCCCCGCCCGCAATCGGGCGAGCCGCTCAGAAGCAAGGAATCCCCCCGTTCGGATCCGACGACCGCCCACCCTTTGCCGCACTCATGGCGTCATGGAGCTGCGGGCGACAGTCACGAATCGTGTCACCTCGACATGGGACTCACCACTCACGAGGGCCTCTCCTGCAACAACCCGCCCGACACGCCCGGCGCACATCACGGAGCATCACGGAGAGTGTGCGTAGATTAGGCAAGGCCGCACAGCGATACGCGGTGGGGCACAACCGGTTGGCCGAGCTCCGCAGTCTTCGGGGCAAATGGGATATGGGGTAATTGGCAGCCCGACGGTTTCTGGTTCCGTTAGTTCAGGTTCGAGTCCTGGTATCCCAGCCAGCGTGCGTGCCGCCCATCACGGGAGGCACAGACGAAGCCGGAACGGGGTGGTGGTTCCGGTCGTCCGGAGCGGCAGGTCGGCGATCCGGCGCTGCAACGGGCCGCCAGGGCTTCACGCTGGCGATGATCACGGAGCCCCGGGCATCGCCCACCGGAAGGTAAACGCGGTTCAGCAAGCACGCCCGCCGGCACGGCGGTTACCACCGTGGGCACCGCCATCGTCAGTACCACCACGCGCAGTCGGCACAACCAGCCGGCAACGTCGCGCCTCGCACTGGCCAGCGCATGCGACTCACCGTTTCGCCGGCCGAACAACGCACAGCACCAGCGACAATCTCCGCCGGCCTTGTCCAGTCAGTAGGCACCGGTCAGCTGAGCGAACACCACACCGTCTCCTCATGCCCCCTCAGCGCTCACGCAGTGTTCGGCGGCGGCATCCAGTTCGGGGCAGCGAGCCAGGACGTTCTTCAAGGCGGCGCGTGCTTCCTCGCTCAGGGCCGTGGCAGTTCGCGGTGCAGGTGGTTCGCGCGCGGAGCAATGCGTCGGCCTGCACGCCCAAGACCGTCACTGGGCCCAGCCCGGGACAACGGGGCCATACTTGACCTGATGGGGCGTCATCCTCGCCTGTGCGGTGGCGGGATGTGCGCGGTCTCATGCGAGCCCGAGCCTCGCAGCCGAACACCGCTGTAGCCCTTCGCGACCTCCTCAAGATCTGTGCCAGAAACGAGATTTGACGTCATCGAGTTGCTGGCCAGGGCGGCGTTGAGATACGTCCGGTGATTGGCCGTCGTGAGGCCGTGCAACAGGTGAGGGTGATCCGTGTCGGCGGGTCAGACGGCCGAGGCAATCGCTCGAGTGACAGCCGAGATTGCCGGGGCTGGTCGGCCGGGAAGCCGCGCCATGAGAATCCGGCGGACTTCGGGAGGTACTCCGTCCACTCGCAGCAGACTCACGCCGTGTGGCACCACCGCCGACATCCGGGACGGGACAGTAGTCACGCCGAAACCGCCGGCGACCAGCCGCAGTTTCGTCAGCCAGTCGCTCGTGGTGTGGACGATGCGTGGCCGCCCGGGCAGGCCGGGCCAAACTCCTAGCAGAGGTTCGGCACTCGATGACGGGGTGGCGATCCAGGGAGCATCGACGAGCTCATCGACGTGCACCGCGGTGCGGCCGGCGAACACGCCGGTGGCCGACGCCCCTACCAGCAGTTCGGTGTCCTCGACCGCTTGGATGTGCAGCCGGGGGGACTCTCCGTCCGACGGCCGGTGCGGAGGGCGGGATGTCAGCACGGCGATATCGATCGAGCCGGCCCGCAGGGCCCGGAGCAGGCCGGGCGTGGTGCCCTCACGAGTCGTGACCGTGATGTGCGGGCCTGCCGTCGCAAGTCGTGTGAGCACACCAGGAAGGGTCACTACCCCGGCGCTGGGGAACATCCCCAGCCGCACCAGTTCCGTCTGCGAAGCGAGCCCGGTCAGGTCGTGCTCGGCCGCTTCGACCGAGTCGATGATGGTGCGAGCGTGCCGGAGCAGGGTCAGACCGGCGGGAGTGAGCTGCACCCCGTCGAAGCGGCGCTCGAACAGGACGGCGCCCACGCTCCGCTCAAGGGCAGCCGCCTGGCGTGAGACCGCCGACTGGGTGTAGCCGAGCTGGGAGGCCGCCGCGGTGAAGCTCCCCGACTCGGCGACCTGCCGCAGAACCCTCAGAGCCGTACTGGAGAAGTCCATGCGCACTACGCATACCACAGATGCGAGATCGTCGCTTGGCGCATGTCTTATGCGCTCCTAGCCTCAAGACAGGCGATCAAGGAGGTCAGCAGATGCGAGCAGCAGTCCTGACAGAGTTCGGTGCCCCGCTCACCGTGCGGGAGATGCCCGACCCCGGGGCGGGCGGCGGAGAGGTGGTGGTCAAGGTCCTCGCGACCTGCGTCCTCCCATATGCCGAGGAGGTCTTCAGCGGCCGGCGGAACTACCCGCTCGAACCCCCTGTGGTCCCAGGTCCCGGTGGCGTGGGACGGGTCGTCCACGTTGGCCCGGATGCCACCCGGCTGCGCATCGGGGACCTTGTGTGGTGCGACTGCACGGTCCGCTCTCGCGACGACGTGCTGACCCCTGACATCATGCTGCAGGGCTGGAGCTCCCGCGGCGACGGCGGCGCCAGGCTCGCCCGGCACCTGCATGACGGGTCGTTCGCCGAGCTCATGCGGGTGCCCACGGAAAACGTGTACCCACTGCCCACGGAAGCGGAGGACAACCCCGCGCGGTGGTCCTCGCTCGGCGTGTACGCCATCCCCTACGGAGGACTGCAGGCGGGCGGACTCGGAGCCGGCGAAACGCTGCTCGTCAGTGGGGCCACCGGCAACCTAGGCAGCGCCGCCGTCGCTGTGGCCCTCGCCATGGGGGCGGGCCGCGTGATCACGCCGGGCCGCAACCGCGCCGCGCTCGACCTGCTCGCCGGCCGGTTCGGCCCGCGGGTGCGCCCGGTGGAACTGGCCGGAGACGAGGCCGCCGACCGCGCGGCCATGTCCGCGGCCGCCGACGGCCCGATCGACATGGTGATCGACCTGCTCCCGCCCACCGCACCCAGCACGGCAGCGCGCGCTGCGGCGATGACCGTCCGCGAGTACGGCCGTGTCGTCCTCATGGGGGGCGTCGGCATGATCGGCGGTGCGGACCTCGCCCTTCCCTACCCGTGGCTCATGCGTAATTCGGTCACCGTGCGCGGACAGTGGATGTACCCGCGCTCGGCGAACGCGGGCATGATCCGACTCATCGCGTCAGGTGCGCTCGATCTCGATCCCGAACGAGTCCGGACCTTCCCTCTCGACGCCGTCAACTACGCTGTTGAGTACGCCGCTGCGCATCGCGGGCCGTTCGACCGCACCGACCTCACCCCGCCAGCCGGCTGATGGCCGTGTGACGCACCCGGAGGGGTGTGCCGCCCCCTCACGCGCGGTGGGTTCTCGGTGCCGCTGCCATTTCCCGTGAGCACCTGTGGGCCTCAAGGTCGTGGGCTGCTGGCCAACAGGTGAACAGGCGCTGCTAGACGAGTCATTCCGAATGCTGACGGTGCGTCTGGGAACACAGACAGGGCGTCCAAGATCGATCTGTGACGAATGACCTGGACGCCCTGCTGACCGCAC
>NZ_JBSHAQ010000077.1:0-8548 GCF_053611585.1 Streptomyces sp. NPDC054794
CTCCCACCGCCGGGCGTGGCCCCGGCGGCGGTCTGAGCGACGACACCGCGATCCTCACCCCGCAGAAGCCGGCCCCCGAAACGGGCATGCCCGGCTACGGCTCCCCGGCGGACAACGTCTCCGGCCACACCGTCACCAGCGGCATCCCGGTCGTCCCGCCCGGCGCGACCTCGCCGTTCGGACCGGGCGCGCCCGCCGACGGTCCGGTGCCGCACACGGCCCCGAAGCTGCCCGAACCGGTCGCGCGGAACGTGCCGCAGAGCAAGCCCAAGAAGAAGAAGGGCCGCAACAAGCTGGTGCTGCTCGGCGGCCTGGTGGTCGTCGTCGGCATCGGTGCCTACGGCGCCGGGCTGCTGATGAACCACTCCGACGTGCCCAAGGGCACCACCGTGCTCGGCGTGGACATCGGCGGTGGCACCCGCGACGACGCCGTCAAGAAGCTCGACGAGGCGTTCGGCGACCGGGTGAACAAGCCGCTGAAGCTGTCGGTGGGCGGCAAGACGGTCGCGCTCACGCCGGACAAGGCGGGCCTTCAGTTCGACACCACCGCCACGGTCAGCTCGGCCGCGCAGAGCGACTACAACCCGATGTCCGTGATCGGCTCCCTCTTCGGTCAGGAGCGGGTCGTCGAGCCGGTCATGCCGGTCGACGAGGAGAAGCTCCAGGCCGCCCTGCAGGACGTCGGCGGCGGTTCCGGCTCGGTGACCGAGGGCTCGATCACGTTCCAGTCCGGCAAGGCCGTCGCGGTGTACGGCAAGGCGGGCAAGGGCATCGACGCGGCCGGCTCGACGAAGGCGATCGAGCGGGCGTACCAGGCGATGGTGGAGACGAACACGGCGACGCCCGTGACCGTGCCGACCACGACCCAGCAGCCGAAGGTCTCGAACACCGAGGTCGACCGCGAGATGAAGGCGTTCGCCGAGCCGGCGATGTCCGCCAAGGTGACCGTGCAGACGGACGCGGCGCACTCGGTCCCGATGAGTCCGCAGAACTCGCTGTGGAAGTTCCTGCGGGTGAAGGCGACCCCCGACGGCAAGCTCACCGACGCCCCGGACCTGAACGCCCTGAAGCAGCTGTACGGTCAGGCGTTCGACGGGGTGCTCATCACCCGGGCCAACGGCAAGAAGACGGCCGTCACCCCCCAGGACGTGTACGTCGCCCTGCGCACGGCCCTGACGAGCAAGACCAACCGGGTCGCCGTCATCAAGACCGACCCGAGCTGACCCATCCGGAGTGCCGGATGACATGACATCTGTCATCCGGCACTCAGGACCCCCGACACTGCCGGGCCCACCGCCGCCGCCGACACCATGGTCGGCATGACAATGACTGCGGCGACCACCAGCACCACCCCGGTGGTCGGGTTCGATCGGGTGAGCAAGACCTATGGGAGCGTGCGGGCCGTCGACGGGCTCTCGCTCCAGCTGTACCCGGGTGAGACCGTCGCCCTGCTCGGGCCGAACGGGGCCGGCAAGTCCACCACCCTCGACCTGCTGCTCGGCCTCAAGCAGGCCGACGGCGGCACGGTGAACGTCTTCGGCACCAGCCCGCGGGAGGCGATCGTCGCCGGGCGCGTGGGCGCCATGCTGCAGAGCGGCGGCCTGATGGACGAGGTCACCGTCACCGAGCTGGTCCGGCTCGCCTGCGATCTGCACCCGAAGCCGTACGAGGTCGCCGACGTGCTCGCCCGCGCCGGCATCTCCCAGATCGCCGACCGCAAGGTCAACAAGCTCTCCGGCGGCCAGGCCCAGCGCGTCCGCTTCGCCCTCGCCACCGCCGGCGACAGCGACCTGATCGTCCTGGACGAGCCGACCACCGGCATGGACGTCTCCGCCCGCCAGGCCTTCTGGGCCACCATGCGAGACCAGGCCGACCAGGGCCGTACGGTCCTCTTCGCCACCCACTACCTCGAAGAGGCCGACGCCATCGCGGACCGCGTCCTCGTCCTGCACCGCGGCCGGCTCCTCGCCGACGGCACCGCTGCCGAGATCAAGGCGACGGCGGGCGCGCGCCGGATCTCCTTCGACCTGGAGGGCGCGATCGACGAGGCCCCGCTGCGCGGGCTGCCCTTCCTGGCCACCATCGACATCTCGGGCCAGACCGTCCGCATCCAGTCCACCGACGCCGACGCCACCGTGCACGCGCTGTACGGCCTCGGCGTCTACCCCCGCAACCTCGAAGTCGCCGGGCTCGGCCTGGAGCAGGCCTTCGTCGCCATCACGGAGGCCGAGGAGGCCAAGCAGTCATGCTGAATACATTTGCTACGCGGGCACTGATCAAGCTGGAACTCGCCCGCGCCCTGCGCAACCGCAAGTTCCTCTTCTTCTCGGTGATCTACCCCTCGGCCCTGTTCCTGCTGATCGCGGGCAACGCCGACAGCAAGACCAAGATCGACGGCACCGGGCTCACCCTGCCGACGTACATGATGGTCTCCATGGCCTCGTTCGGCGCCCTGACCGCCGTCCTGATGGGCAACAGCGAGCGCATCGCCAAGGAGCGCGAGAGCGGCTGGGTACGGCAGCTGCGGCTGACCACCCTGCCGGGCCGCGGCTACGTCCTCGCCAAGACCGCGAGCGCGGCCGTCGTCAGCCTGCCCTCCATCGTCATCGTCTTCGTCGTCGCCGCGGCCGTGAAGGACGTACGGCTGGACGCCTGGCAGTGGCTCGCCCTCACCGGCGCCATCTGGGCCGGCAGCCTGGTCTTCGCCGCGCTCGGCGTCGCCATCGGCTACCTGGCCAGCGGGGACGCGGTCCGCCCGATCACGATGATCACCTACTTCGGCCTGTCGATGCTCGGCGGCCTGTGGATGCCGACCACGACCTTCCCGCAGTGGCTGCAGGACATCGCGAAGTGGCTGCCCACGCACGCGTACGCTGCCCTGGGGCGGTCGATCGAGCAGAGCCAGACGCCGGCCGCCCAGGACATCGCGATCCTCGCCGTCTTCTTCGTCCTCTTCGCCGGCGGCGCGGCCTGGCTGTACCGGAAGGACACGCTGAAGGCGTGAGCACGATGACGGAAGACCCGCTGACCGAGGAAGGCTGCCAGGACCGGCTGATCCCGCTGGGGCAGTCCCCGGGCAACCGACGCGACCTGTTCCTGCGCAAGATGCTGTGGATCGGCGTCTGGCTGGTCTTCCTCAGTGCCCCGGTGCACGACCTCGTCTCCGGGAACCACACCACCGGGGCGACCGTGGCCGGCTGGTTCGGCCTGGCGTTCTTCGTCGGGGTCTATCTGACCCTGGTCTTCCGCGACATGGGCCGGGTGGCCACCACCCGGCGGGTCGGCGGCCTGATCGTCGTCATCGGAGTACTGGCGACCCTGCTGACCCTCACGCTCGGCGCACCCTGGCTCGCTCTGTACTGCTACGTCTCCGTCGCCTGCGGGGCCACCCTCCCGCTGCGGGCCGCCCTCTGGGCGATCCCGGGGACGGCGGGCGTGATGCTGCTCGCCGGACTGCACGTCGGCGAGCAGCACGCCCTGGACCTGCTCATCCTGGTGATCCTCATCGGGTTCGCCATGACCGGCGTCGTCCAACTGGTCCGCACCACCATCGAGCTGCGCAAGGCACGCGCCACCGTCGCGCAGCTCGCCGCCAACGAGGAGCGCCTGCGCCTCGCCCGCGACCTGCACGACCTGCTCGGCCACTCGCTCTCCCTCATCACGCTGAAGAGCGAGCTGGCCGGCCGGATGCTCCCCGACCACCCCGACAAGGCGGCCCAGCAGGTCGCCGACATCGAACAGGTCAGCCGGCAGGCACTGGTCGACGTCCGCGAGGCCGTCACCGGCTACCGGCGCCCCCGGCTGGCCGCCGAACTCGCCGGCGCCCAGGTCGCCCTGACCGCCGCCGGGGTCACTGCCGAGGTGCCCGCCGAACCCGACCTCACCGGCGTCCCCGAGGACGGCGAGTCCGCGCTCGCCTGGGCGCTGCGCGAGGCGGTCACCAACGTGGTGCGGCACAGCGGCGCCCAGAAGTGCGCGGTGGAGGTGCTGCGTCGGCAGACCCTGGACGGCGCCGTCCTCGAACTCTCCGTCGAGGACGACGGATCCGGCGGCCCGGTCAAGGGCCCCGGCAACGGCCTGACCGGTCTGACCGAGCGTCTGGAGAAGGTCGGCGGCACCCTGGAGGCGGGCCGGGTCAGGCACGGGTTCCGGCTGGTCGCCCGTGTGCCCGTGGACACCGCGGGGACGTAATATCCGGGGCATGAGCAGCACGATCAAGGTCCTTCTCGCCGAGGACCAGTCGATGGTCCGCGAGGCACTGGCAGCCCTGCTCGGCCTGGAGGACGACATCGAGGTCGTGGCCCAGGTCGCGCGCGGCGACGCGGTGCTGGCCGCCGCGCGGGAACACGGCGTGGACGTCGCCCTGCTCGACATCGAGATGCCGGGCTGTACGGGCATCGAGGCGGCGGCCCGGCTGCACCAGGAGCTCCCCGCGGTCAAACTGGTCGTCCTCACCACCTTCGGCCGCCCCGGCTATCTGCGCAGTGCCATGGAGGCGGGTGCCGACGCCTTCCTGGTCAAGGACGCCCCCGCCGCCCAACTCGCCGAAGCGGTACGCAAGGTGCTCGCCGGCGAACGCGTCATCGACCCCACTCTGGCCGCCGCCGCGCTCGCCGAGGGCGCCAACCCCCTCACCGAACGCGAACGCGAGGTCCTGCGTGCCGCGGCCGACGGCTCCACCAACGCCGAACTGGCCGCTGCCCTGCACCTGTCACAGGGCACGGTCCGCAACTACCTCTCGACGGCGATCCAGAAACTGGCGGTGCGCAACCGGGCGGAGGCGGTACGGACAGCCCGGGAGAAGGGCTGGCTGTAGCCGGTCCGGGACCTCGGTGAAAGTTCCTAGTTGAGTCTGGCCCGGGCCGCGTGTGCCTGGTGGCGTACGCGCGACGCCGCCGACTCGTCCACCGCGGCCACCAGTTCGGCGTACGCGTCCAGTTCCGCCGCCCCGCAGACGAACTCGCCGCGCTGCACGAGCAGTTGCGCCCGCTCGTAGCGCAGCCGCGCCGGGTGCGAGGGCAGCAGCAGGGACAGCTCCACGGCCCACAGCGCCACGTCCGAACGCTCGGGGCGGGCCGCGGCCCACGCCCGGATGTTGTTCAGGATCCGCAGGACGACGTCGAGAGGCGCCGCGGGCGTGAGCATCGCCGGTTCCAGCGGCGCCCCGGTCGCCCCGACGACGAGCAGCTCCGCGTCCGTGCCCGTGAGCACCCGTCCGCCGTCGAAGGGGTCGGCCAGCACCTGCTCCTGCGCGGCGCCGAACCCGACGACGAAGTGCCCCGGCAGGGCCACCCCGTACACCGGAGCCCCGGCCCGGCGCGCCACCTCCATCCACACCAGGGACAGCAGGATGGGCAGCCCGCGCCGGCGGCGCAGCACCTCGTGCAGCAGCGACGACTCCAGCCGGTGGTAGTCGGCGGCGCAGCCGCGGAACCCGCAGCCCACGCCGAGCAGCTGGTGCAGCGCCGTCGCCCAGGCCAGGGGCGAGCCGGGCCGGTACGGCAGCAGCCCGGCGAGCCGGTCCAGCTCGATCTGCGCCGCGTCCATGCCCGCCTCGTCCAGCGAGCCGTCCGCCTGCGCGGCCAGCAGCAGACACAGCGTCGACAGATCGGGCCGCTCGGCCCGCGCCTCCTCGGCGAACCGCTGCCGCACCTCGGCGGACCGCTCGGGCAGTGGGGGATAAGGGGGACCCATGACTGGTCCGTGCCCTTTCACAGCGATCCGTACTACTCGTCGGCGCCGGAGATATCCGGCTCCCGGTAGTGGTGGTACGCGTGATGCGCCGCGAAGCCCAGCCCGGCGTACAGGGCACGGGCCGCCGCCGCCTCGTCGCCGGTCTCCACCTGGAGCCAGGCGGCCGAGGCGCCCTCGTCCAGGGCCCGCCGGGCGAGCGCGGCCATCACCTCGGTGGCCAGCCCCCGCCGTCGCAGGGCCGGATCCACCTCGACGGCGGCGAAACCGGCCCACCGCCCGTCGACGACACACCGCCCGATCGCGGCCGGGGCACCGCCGCCGGCACCGGGCACGGTCGCGAACCACACCGACGGCCCTGCGCCGAGCACCCGCAGGGCCACCTCGCTCACCCCTTTGCGCCGGTAGCGGGCCAGCCAGGCCGCGTCCGCCTCCCGGGACAGCACCACGTCCGCGCCCTCGGCCCGGTCCGCGACCGGGGCGAGCGCGCCGACCCACAGCTCGGCGGTCACCTCACGCACCCAGCCACGCCGCTCCAGCTCGGCGCAGAGCGGCTCCTGCGTGCCGGCGGCACCGGTCGCGGTCTGGATGTACGCGGGCAGTCCGCGTTCGCGATACCAGCGTCGTACGGCATCGAGCGCCGCGTCGAGCGGAAGACCGGGGTCGCCGAGCGGCAGCACACTGTTGGCCCGCCGGGTGAAGCCCACCCGTCGCGGACGCTCCCCCGGAGCTGAACGCCTGGGGGGACCCCCGTCGCGCGGCACCTCCTGCACTGCGGCGCGCAGCTCCCACTCGCCCAGCCGCTCGCTCTCCACCGGTCGCCAAGCACGCGTGGAGACGGCCGCGAGTTCCTCGTACGTGGCCGCCGGACCCCGGCGACGCGCCGGAGCCGCGGGCACGACCTTGCCCGCCACCAGCGAGGATTCCGGAATCCGGACGCTCTCCCCGTTCTTCCGTGTGATCAGCAGCACACCGTCGTCCCATGATGTGAGAACACCCACCGTGTCGGTGAACTTCTCCTGGGTGACGGCGTGTTCGGTCAAACGCCGTACGGAGACCCGTTTGCCCACGTCAGCAGCGGTGATACGGACCTCAAGTCGTCCGGCGGCCGAGATTTCCACAGGTCGGTTCACCCCTCCTGTTCGGATCATGCCCAAGAACGGAGATACTAGGTGCGGGCATCGACGACGCCGCGCTCCCGCGCGCCAGGCGGCGGAGCCTGAAGAGGCCCGCCAGCGCCCTATCGAGGAGGAACGACAGCGTGACCTACGTCATCGCGCAGCCTTGTGTCGACGTGAAGGACAAGGCGTGCATCGAGGAGTGCCCGGTCGACTGCATCTACGAGGGCTCCCGGTCCTTGTACATCCACCCGGACGAATGCGTCGACTGTGGTGCCTGTGAGCCGGTCTGCCCGGTCGAGGCGATCTTCTACGAGGACGACACTCCGGAGGAGTGGAAGGACTACTACAAGGCGAACGTCGAGTTCTTCGACGAGCTCGGCTCCCCCGGCGGCGCCAGCAAACTGGGCCTGATCGAGCGCGACCACCCGTTCATCGCCGCGCTGCCGCCGCAGAACCAGTAAGAGCGGCCCGCATCCGCGCCGCCTCGGTCCCGTACGGCCTCGATCGCCCCGATCGCTGTGATCGCCGTACGGGACCGAGGCGTTTTCCGTACCAGACGAAAGTGAGCGAGAGAACCGTGTCCGCAGTCTCCGACCGCCTGCCCACCTTCCCCTGGGACAGGCTGGAGCCGTACAAGAAGACGGCCGCGGCGCATCCGGACGGCATCGTCGACCTGTCCGTCGGCACCCCGGTCGACCCGGTCCCCGAGCTGATCCAGAAGGCGCTGATCGACGCGGCCGACTCGCCCGGCTACCCGACCGTCTGGGGCACGCCCGAGCTGCGCGACGCGATCACCGGCTGGCTCCGGCGCCGGCTCGGCGCCCGCGACGTCACCCACCGCCACGTCCTGCCGATCGTCGGCTCCAAGGAACTGGTCGCCTGGCTGCCCACACAGCTGGGCCTCGGCCCCGGCGACAAGGTCGCGTACCCGCGTCTGGCCTACCCGACCTACGAGGTCGGCGCCCGGCTGGCCCGCGCCGAGTACGAGGTCTACGACGACCCGACCGACCTCGACCCCACCGGCCTGAAGCTGCTCTGGCTGAACTCGCCGTCCAATCCCACGGGCAAGGTGCTGTCCAAGGAGGAGCTGACCCGGATCGTGGCCTGGGCCCGCGAGCACGGCGTCCTGGTCTTCTCCGACGAGTGCTACATCGAGCTGGGCTGGGAGGCCGACCCGGTCTCGGTCCTGCATCCGGACGTCAACGGTGGCTCGTACGAGGGCATCGTCTCGGTCCACTCCCTGTCCAAGCGCTCCAACCTGGCGGGCTACCGCGCGGCCTTCCTGGCGGGCGCCCCGGCGGTCCTCGGCCCCCTGCTGGAGATCCGCAAGCACGGCGGCATGATGACCTCGGCGCCCACGCAGGCGGCGGTCGTCGCGGCCCTGTCCGACGACACCCACGTCCGCGAGCAGCGCGAGCGCTACGCCGCCCGCCGCACGGCCCTGCGCGACGCCCTGCTGGCGCACGGTTTCCGCATCGAGCACAGCGAGGCCAGCCTGTACCTCTGGGCGACGCGCGACGAGTCCTGCTGGGACACGGTGGCCCACCTGGCCGAGCGGGGCATCCTGGTCGCCCCCGGCGACTTCTACGGCACCGCGGGCGAGACGTTCGTCCGTGTGGCTCTGACGGCGACCGACGAGCGGGTCGCCGCGGCGGTGCGGAGGCTGGCCGAGTAGGTCCGGCCGCCCTATGCCGCCACAGGCGAAGCGACGGGGTCCGGGGGGCAGCACCCCGGAC